>NZ_JSEH01000016.1 GCF_000801335.2 Desulfovibrio sp. TomC | reverse complement strand
CCGGCGGCGACGTCTGGTCGCCCTCCCGGGGGGCGGGCTTGGTTTTTTTGGATTTTTGGCTGGGGAAACGGTCCAGCACCTCGACTTCAATGGCCGTGCCGAGGTCGGCGTCGGGATTGGCTCCCGGGGCGACCGGAGCAACTGCGGCCGGGGGGACAGACGGTCCGGGCGTGCCGGGCGTGGCCGGAAGTCCGGGCACGCCCGGGGCAGGCGTCTGGCCGTCTGGCGTTGGCGTTGTGCCAAGGGGGGCCTGGGGCTGGCCGGCGTCGTCGGGCTGCCGGGCCGGGGCCTTGGGCGGGACTGCTCCCGGCCGGCGCAGGATGAGGAAGCCGCCCTGGTCGTAGACCGTTTCCAGCTGCTGGCGGGCGGTGATGACCATGGTGTTGAATTCCCGGGCCACATCCTCGTCGCGGCAGGCGCCCTGGATGAACTCGCAGCCCCGGTCGAGGACAAACCAGGGGCGGGTGAGGTCAAGCAGCACATACTGGGCCTCCCAGGTGCGCACCGGCAGGTTCGGGGTCTGCCCGGTGCGCACGAAGGTCCAGAAATCGGCCCAGGTGGCTCCGGAAAGGTCGCGCACCGGGTGGGGCGTAAAAACGCCCAGGGGAAAACTGTTGTAATCCAGCCGCTCGGCCAGGGCGCCCCAGTTGAGCGTGTTTTGCGCCACCACCGGCACGGACCGGTCCTGGGGGATCGAGTGCAGAATTTCGGCCAGGATGGCGGCATCCCGGGCGCTTGGCTCATAGGCGGCACTGGAAAAGGCGAAGTTGTCGGTGGTCCAGAACAGCCGCGACACCGGCGACGGGGCCAGCAGCACATGGGCCATGACCAGCCAGCCGAACAGGGCAAAGACCACCCGGCTGGAGCCGGCCCCGGATTGCCGGGCCAGGATGCGCACCGGGCCGAGCACCTGGCAAAAGGCGAAAAAGAGCACGCCGGCCGCGCCGGCAGTGTAGTGGTTGGCCCAGCCGTAATAGCTCGGATTGGTGGAGAGCAGGGCCAGGCCCAGGCTGGGGATGGCCGGCAGCAGGAGCTTTGGCCGCACCAGCGGGAAGAAGAGCAGGGAGCCGAACAGGAACAGCAGGTATTTCCATTTGCCGGGAACACCGAAAACCTCGGCCAGGACTTTTCCGGGCTGGGTGAGGATGGTGGTCAGGGCTGCCCCGGGGCTGCCGCCGAGCCAGGCATAGGCCCCGCTTTGGGCTCCCAGGCCGTTGTCGACCGTGCAAAAGGGAATGACCAGGGCGGTTGTCACGTAGAAATAGAGGCCGCCGAAGACGATCAGGCCCAGGCCGGCCCGGGACCGGCCCTGGCACAGCCACAGGTACAGGCCGCAAAAGACCGTGGTCAGGGCATAGGGTTCCTTGACCAGGGCCGGGGCCAGTCCGAGGGCCACGGCCAGGACAATGCGTCCCGAGGTGGCGGCGGCCAGGAAGCCGAACAGGATCGGGACGAGCAGATGGTCGAGGTGGAAATCGAACAGGGCGTTGGTCCAGACCGGGAAATACAGGGCATAGGCCAGGGCGGCCAACATGCCGTAGCGGCGTCCGGCCAGAAGCGCCGGCAGGGCCAGGACCAGGGCCTGGGTGGTTAAAAGCACCAGGGGCGCGGCCTGATCGGGCACCAGCCGGTAGACCTGGGCATAGACCGGCAACAGCGGTTGGGCATGGCCGAGAAAGGCCCGCCACCACTGCCCGGCGGCGTGCAGGGAATAGAGATTGGAGAGAAAGACGCCAAGGTCGAAGACCGTGGAGTGGAGCGCCAGGTATTTAAGGCAGGACATGACGGCCAGAAAGCCGAAAAGACCGGCGAAAACCGCGCCGCCGACTCCCCGGGAGGCCGGTTCGGGCAAAAGGGCCGGGGCGTGATCTTTAAGCATGGGACCCCTCCCGGCGGCGGGTGAAAAAAGGGCCGGCGAGGATGACGGCCAGACAGGCGGCGTAGGCCGCGGCACTGCTCATAAGCCCAATCAAGTACGAGGTTTGGGGGGCAAAGGAAAGGAGCATTTCGAAGTCCATGGAGCCGTCCGGGCGCAGTGCGAAGTAGCCGGGCCGGTCGTCGGCGGCCTTGGGCAGCAGGTGGAGCAGGCCCGGCGGCAGCCACCAGGCGTTGGCAAAGCCGTAGGCCTCGATGTGCAGGGCCTCGGGCAGGGCGATGAGGCCGCCGCCGGGGGGCGCGCTCCAGCCGGCCGGGTCCTGGGGCCGGGTGGCGGCCAGTTCCGAGGCAGCGGAGAAGGCGGCCGGGAAAAAGGCTTCGGTCAACCGCATATCCGGCAGATTGTCGTTTTGGATGGAGCCGGCCAGAAGCCGCGAGACATAGTCCACGGCAAAGCGGGACACGGTTTCACCGGTCTTGCGGCCGCCGGCGCCGTAGAGCAATCCGGTGCGCGACTGATCCTCCCCGGCGCCAAGGCTGGTGACCAAGCCTTTGGCCACGTAGCCGGCCAGCTCGGCCGGACCGGCCTGATCCAGGCCCTGGGCGGGAAAAAGCTGGGAGGCGGCCGTCAGGGCGGCCATGTTCTGGCCCTGGCCGGTCAGTTCGCCGGAGGTGCGGGGGACGAACAGGGCTTTCCAGCCGGTGTGGTAGGTTTCCTGGAAAAGAAGCGGAAAGCCGGCCCTGGCTCCATGGACCCGCACCCGCAGGGCGGTCGGGCCAAGGCGGCGATATTCCACCACCGGGGCGTCGATCCTGGTCTTGGGCCGCACCACCGCCAGCTTGCGTTCGCTGCCCCGTTCGGCAATGAGCCGGGTGATGGTCGGGCCATCGCCCTGCATGGCGGCCACGAATTCAAGAAAGACCGGATCGCGCCCGGCCCGGACATAGACCGTGCCCGGATCGTAGTCCGGCAATTGCACTTCTTCGGCCAGGGCGGCCACCACCGGATTGCCGGCCGCCGGCCCGCCCACGGTCTCCACCGCCGCCACCCGGTCGCCCGGCCGCACCAGCGGCAGGAACTCATTGTTTTTGTAGAGATCGACCGAGGCGAACAGGGGCATGGCGGCAAGGCCCTCCTGGCGGGCCAGGTTGGCGTCGAAAACGGGCTTGTAATCCTTGTAGCCGTCCACCACGGCCGGGGCGGTGTAGGCCGGCTGGAAATCGTCGTAGGTGTAGGCGTGTTCGTAGTGGGGGTAGACCAGGAACCGGCAGGAGCCGAGGGCCATGAGCCGGGCGATGCTGGTGCTGGGGTGCTCGGCGTAAAGACCCGAAAAGATCGGTTCGGCCAGGGGATGGGTCTTAAAGGCCATGAAAAAGGGCTTGGGCGAATAGGCCGAGGTCCACTCGAAGGTGAAGTCCGTGCTGCCGGGCCAGGTGATGCCGATGGGCGGCAGATAGGCCACCCGGAAGTCGTCGCGGCGGTCGCGCAGAAAGCCGTAGACCGCAGCCACGTCCGGGTTGATCGTCGTCTGGTGCAGGGTGAGCGGCTGGGCCTCGTGGTCCGGGTCGAAGGGGCGGGAAAGCCCCCCGGCCAGGAACGGGGACACGAATACCAGGACGATCAGGCCGGCTGCGGCCATGCCCAGCCGGGGCCGGGCCAGGGCGGCGGCGCAGTCGGCGGCCGTGCGGGCAAAGAGCAGGGCATAGGGCAAGACCACCAGCGGCAGCCAGCGGGTGGTGTTGGAAAAGGCGGCAAACAGGATGGGCAGGGTTTTTTTGAGCACGAGCTGGTAAAAGGCCAGTCCGGGCAGGGTGCGCGAACCGGCCACCAGCAGCACCCCGGCCAGGGCGGTGACAAAAAGCGCGGTCAGCTCGGGAGTTTTGCGGGCGCGGAAGGGATAGGCAAAGACGCCGAGGCACAAGGCCAAAGCGGCCAGATTCCAGGGCAGGTCCAGGCCGGGCGGCACGGGATAGACGTACTCGGTGTCCATGCCTGGGCGCAGGCGCACAAACAACGAGGCGTCGGACGGCTGGCTGGTGGACTCGTGGTAGGCCTCGCGCCGGGGCAGCTCGGAATCCACCGTCACGTCGCCGTCGGCCGACACCGACAGGCCCCAGCCGTGGCGGATGGCTCCCTTGCCGAAATAGTCGCCGAAAAACGGGGCCATGAAATGGATGTTCATGGCCACGGCCACGCAGCCCAGGCTGACAAAGGCGATGGCCAGCTTCTTTTTGCGCCGGCTGGACAACAGCCGCCAGCCGAAGCTGATGCCCAGCATGGCGGCCGCGCTCATGCCCACACCGGGATGGAGCGAGGTGAGACCCAGGAGAAAACCGGTCAGCACGGTGAAATAGACGCCGCCGGGCCGGTCGGCCTCAATGCGTCCGGCCAGGGCCAGTCCGGCCAGGATGACCAGCGGCAGCAGGGCGTAGCCGGCCAGCATCGGCATGTGCCCGGCCACCACCCGGCTTAAGGCATAGGGCGAAAAGGCGTAGAAAATCGCGGCCAGCAGGGCAAAGACCGGGGGCAGTTCCAGACGCCGGGCCAGGGGCCACATGGTTGCGCCCGAGGCGAAAACGAGCAGCAGCGGCAGCCATTTGGAGACGGTTTCGCCGCCAAGGACCGACACCGGCCAAAGGGCCAGCCAGTAGAGCAGTTCGAGCTTGAAATAGTGGTAGCGGCCGGTTTCGAAATAGGCGTCCCAGGTGGAAAAGTGATGCCGGGCCATGTCGCGGAACTGCTCGGCGAAATTGGGGATGCCCCAATCCCAGGTATGGCCGACGATGCCCGGCCGGGCCAGCACCCCGGCAAAGGCCAGCAAGGTCAGCGCCGCCAGCACGGCCATGGCAGCGAGCGCGAGAGCCGTGTTTCGTCGCATGGTGTCCTTTTCCCGTTGCCGGGGAACTCGCCCGTTGGATGTCGCCGCTTGTCCGGGGCGACGGCGGCAGTGCGTCCGGCGCGTCAGCGAAGCGGCGCAGCCAGGGCCGCCTCGAAAGAGGCGTCGAAAATGGCCGACCAGCGGTAGCGCTGCATGGAGTCCACGGCCGCCTGGCGCATGGCCCGCCAACGGTCCGGGTCCTCCACCATGGCGGCGATGGCGGCGGCGACGTCGTCCACGGTATACCCGGCCACGACGCCGGCGTGAAGGGCGGCCACATCCTTGGCAATTTCCGGCACGTCGGTAATGACCACGGGCAGGCCGCAGGCCAGATAATCCTTGACCCGGCTGGGGTCGGCCCAGCGCGACAGGTTGTTGTCGGTCGGGCGGTACAGGGCCAGACTGATGTCAAAGGCGGGGAGGGTATCAAGCACGGCGTCGTGGTTCATGACGCCGTGGAGGATCACGCTTGGCCCCAGGGCGCGTAAGCGGGCCTCGAAGGGGGCGTAGACCACGCCGTCCTCGATGGCGTTGTTGGGCGTCTTGCCGATGACGTGGAGCCTCAGATGCGGGAAGCGGGCCAGCAGGGCCGGCCAGGCTTCGATGACCAGATCGACGCCCTTGGAGGGCGAGAGCGCCCCGAGAAGGACCACGTCGGTCGGGGTTGTGGCGGATTTGTCGGGCAGGTCGATTTTTTCCAGATCGACGCCAACCGGCACGAGCACGTTGCGCTCATCGGGCAGGCCCTGCTCGCGGCGGATCTCCACGATGCGCGGGGAGATGTTCCAGGCCGCGTCGCAGTTGCGCAGGCAAAACCGGTCCAGGGCGTGGTAGAGGCGGTTTAGCGCCGGATTGGCGAATCGGCCCGGCATCCAGTCGATGGTGTAGAAGATGACGCGCTTTATAAGCCCGCATTTTTTAAGCAGCACGGCCACGATGCCGTTTAGCGGATCGCAGGCCACGCAGGCGTCAAAACGCGACAGGAAGCCGGCAAAGAAAAAAACGGAAAAAAGCGCGTCTTTGACGTAGGTGAGCAGATTGGGCAAGGCCCAGCCGCCGCCGCGCGACTCCGAGACCAGCCGGCCGGCGGCGTATTTTTTGGCAATGGAGCGGCGATCCGAACAATAATGGAACGGATGGTAGATGACCCCCAGACTGTCGGATCTGGATCTGAGATAGTTTTCCAGGGCTTCCGAAGGGCCGGCCAGATCCGTGATGTGGCTTATGAGCAGGGCTTTGGCGAAGCGCATGATACTCCCGAGCGGCGAACTGAGGATGCGGCCGCTGCATGCAGCCGTTCGGGGCTTGAGGTAGCCGTATCGCCAACGGAAATCAAGAAGGACCGGGAGACTGTCGGGGCGATGAGCGGGCCTAGCCCCGCATCTCTTCGATAAGCCGCATGAGTTCGCCGGCCTGCCCGGCCAGATCGGACACGGCCCCGGCGGCTTCGTCCATGTCCCGGGCGGTTTCCTCGGCCACTTCGCCGATGGAGTAGACGGCCCGGTTGATCTCGTCGTGGGCCGTGGCCTGAGCCTTGGCCGAGGCGGCGATTTCGCGCACGGCCAGGGCCGCGCCTTCGCAGCTGGAGACGATTTCCGCCAGGGTCGTGCCCGAGCGGGACACCAGCCCGTCGGCCTGGGCCACGGCTTCGGTGGCCTTGACGGCCTTGGAGGCGCTGTCGTCCACGGCGGCCAGCACGGCATGGACCGAGGACGAGACTTCCCGGGTGGCGTTCATGGTTTTTTCGGCGAGCTTTCGCACTTCGTCGGCCACGACCGCGAAGCCGCGTCCGGCCTCGCCGGCCCGGGCGGCCTCGATGGCGGCATTGAGCGCCAGCAGGTTGGTCTGGTCGGCAATGTCGGAAATGACCGAGATGATGCCGCCGATGGAGGCGGCCCGGCTGCCCAGGGCATCCATGCTGGTGCGCAGCGACCCGGACAGCTCGCTGACCTGGGAAATGGCCCGGGCGGTCTGTTCCACGGCCTCGCGTCCGGCCTTGGCCTGGGCCATGGCCGCTTCGGCCCCGGAGGCGGCCCCGTCGGCCCCGGCGGCCACGGCGTCCAGGGCCTGGTTGAGGCCTTCGATGGCCCCGACGGTTTCCTGGAGCTGGGCGGTCTGGGCCATGGCCCCGTCGGACACGGTGACCACCCGGCTGGACAGGGCTTCGGCGCTGTCGGCCACATGGCGGGCGATTTCCTCGGCATGGCCGGCCACCCGGCGCAGCGTCTCGTTGCGGCTGACCACCAGGGCCTCGGTGGACCGGATGTCGGTCAGGTCGACCACCAGGGCAAAGGCGCCAATAAGGCCTTCGTCGAGGTCATAGAGCGGGGCGGTGTCCAGACGGACATGCCGGGTCTGACCCTGGCGGTCGTCGAGGAGCGATTCCACGCCCAGGCGGCAGGCCCGGTCGCTCAGGCAACCGGCCAGCTGGTCGGAAATTCCGGTATTTTGCCCGAAAACCTCGCCGGCCGGCCGGCCGAGCAGGGCCTTGTAGTCGTCGCCAAGGCCGAGCAGGGCCAGCAGCGGCGGGTTGACGAAGGTGACCAGCCCCTGGGTGTCGGTCACCAGACAGGGCAGGGTGATGGCCTTTAAGATGCTTGAGGAAAAGCCGAGTTTGTTTTTGATTTCACCCACCATCCGGGTCAGGCCCAGGCGCAGGGCTTCCATTTCGCCCCGAAGGCGCGTCGGCGGCAGGGCGGCAAAATCGCCCCGGGTCACGGCCGTGAGATACTCAAGGATGCCGGCCAGGGGTTTGAGGATTTCCTTGCGCAAAAACAGGGTGACGGCCAGGAGCACCAGGGCGGCGGTGATGCCGGCCACGGCCAGGGAGACATGGCGCAGGCCCCGGGCGGCGGCAAAGGCCTCGTCGGCCGGGGTGCGGGCCAGCAGGGCGTAGCCGACGTCGCCGAAAGCGACCGGGGCAAAGGCCGTCAGCATTTCGTTGCCGTCCGGGGAGGCGCTTGTCTCCTTGCCGGTTTCGCCGGCCAGCCCCTTGGCCACGGCGGCGTCGTTGCCGGCGACGTTGTCCAGGTGGGCTGCGGATTTGATCCGGATGCCGCCGTCGGCCCCAAGCAGCAAAAATTCCCGGGTCATGCCCGTGCCTTCGCCCTGGCCCATGATGCGGTCCAGTTCGGCCTTGGGCACGCGCAGGATGGCGGCGGCCTCGATCATGGTGCCGGTATGATTTTTTATCGGCGCGGCCACAAAGGCGGCCGGTTCGCCGCCAAGGGGCGCGTAGGGCGCGAAATCGGCAAAAACGATCTTGCCGGCCATGGCCCCTTTCCAGGCGACGGCCAGACTGGAATTTTGAAGCGGCCCGGCCTTGAGGTCTTCGCCCACTTCCTTGCCGCCCTTGGCCCCGAAATAGACCCGGCCGTCGTCGGCCACGATAAGGGCGTCCTCGAACCCGAGCACCTCGGTGAACGGGGCAAAGGGCGGGGCCACGTAGTCGTTGAGGTCTTTGTATTCGTCGTTGGCCGTTTCCACCCGCTGTCCGGGCTTGCCGAGCATGAAAAAGTCGCGCAACATGCCGACGCCGTTGTAGACTTCCTTGACCTTGGCCAGGATGGCGGCTTCGCGCAGCCAGGTGGCGGCAGCGGCTTCCAACGCTTCCTTGCGGCTGTCCCGGGCCGCAGCCAGACCGGAAAAGGCCTGTTCTCCGAGGATGCCGCCGGCTTGGCGCAGGCTGACAACGGCGGTCACGACCAGGGGCAGGATGCTGATGGCCAGGCAGAAGGCGATAAGTTTGTACTTCAGTGTCATGGTGGATCTCGCAGGAAGCCGGTTATCCAGGGCGGACTGGAATTGCCGCCACTGCTACGTGGGACGGGCAGCAAAGCGGTGAAGGCTGTGTGTCATTTCTGTTTCAAATCGGACCGCGGCGTTGCAACACCCGTAACCTGCCTGAAACGTGTATGGAGGCGTTGTGGGAACGGTCTTGCCGCGTGTCTGCTTGTCCCGGATGTGCATTGTTGCGGTCTCTGTTTGGCTCGAATTTCTTGCGTGATATTTCCCGGCCGTTGGCGTAACCGGGCATCCTGACCGGACGCCTTCCCCCGCATGTTCGGTTGCCCTGCCCGGGCGCGGCCGAAACAGATCGGATTGAGGACGGGCCTGACGCCCGGCTGCCAGCCGGGCCACGCCGCCTGCCGGTCGGGGCGCACGCATGGTTGAGACCGCATTCCTTTCCCGGCTGACCCGCTTTACCCGGTCCGGTCGTCTGTTGCTGCCGATGGCGCTGCTTCTGGCCGCCATCCGCGTCGTCTGCCTGACCCAGGCCCAATTGCCTTTTAACGGCTGGGACGAACTGCCGCATCTGGCCGTGGCCGCCTTCGTGGCCAAGACCGGCCACATGCCGACGGCCCGCACGCCCATGCCCCGGGAACTGGTCCCGTTTATAACGGCCCATCCCCATCCCGCCACCTCGCTGTCCATGCTGCGCGGCATCGCGGCCGTGCCCTATCCCGGCCCGGACCCGGCCGCCTCGGCCGAACCGGCCAAACGCTTTGACATGTTCTGCTACGAGGCCCAGCACGGGCCGCTCTTTTATCATCTGGCCGCGCCGTTTCTCGGCGGGTTTGATCCGCAAAGTCTGCTGGCCTGGGCCGACGGGGTGCGTCTGGCCAACGGGGCGCTGCTCCTGGTCACGCTTTTCCTGTGGCACGCCATCCTGCGCCGCATTGTCCCGAAAAACGGCCGGCTCGGCTGGCTCCCGGACGGCATTGTGCTGTTGCTGGTCAGCTTTTCCTACGTATTTTTCAATTTTGTGCGCTTTTCCAACGACGCCCTGGCCATCTGTCTGGGCAGCGCCGCCCTGGCCCTGTACGTGCTGGACATTGCCCCGCGCGGCCTGACCGGCCTGCGGGGACTGTGGCGCTACGGCCTGCTTGGCGGCCTTGTGGGGCTGGCTGTGCTGGCCAAGGCCACCACCCTGGCCCTGGTCCCGGCCCTGGGTCTGGCGGTGCTGTGGCCGGGCCGGCTGCCCGGCCGCCGTCGGGCCGCTCTGACCGCCGTCCTGGCCCTGGCTGTCGGGTATCTGCTCGTGGCCGGCTGGTACCACGCCGCCTCGCTGGCCCGGTATGGCCAGCTGACCGGCATGCAGGAAGCGGTCTTCAATGCCCGGCAGGGCTTTGGCCCAGGCAAATACCTGGCTGCGGCCGGCCGGCTTGGCTACGGGTTTTTCCGCAACCCCATCCTCTATAATGCCACGCCCCATCTGGCCGGCTGGTCCAATCTGCATTCCCCGGACTGGCAAAACCTCGGGTTCAAGGCGGCGGTGACCGGCTGTCTGCTGGCCCTTGGCGCGGCCCTGCTCCGGCCAACCGGCCGGCGGGAAGCGGCCGGGCTGGCTGCCGCGTCCGGGCCGCTGCTCCTTTTGTGGGCGGCAACGGCCGCGGCCCTTGGCTACCATGCCGTGCAGTCGGCGGCCCGCTGGGGTTTTCCCACCACCGGCGGGTGGTACGGCATGTTGGCCCTGCCCGTGACCTTTGGCCTGCTGCTCCTGGGACCGGCCCTGTGCGGTCGGCGGGCGGCGGCCGGGGCGTTGCTGCTTTTGGCCGGGCTTTTCAACCTCGCCTTCATGGACGGCGTCTACAACGTGTTGGTGGCCCAGGAGACCGGCACAGCCGACCTCTACCGGGCCATCCGGCTACTGGCCGCTCACCACGCCCTGGTCCGTCTGGATCTTGCGCCCTGGCTGGTGGCCGAGGTGTTGTGCCTGGCTGTCGTCCTGGCTCTGGGCCTCGAATCCGTATGGCAACCGACCGCAGCCGGGGCGAGCGGCGAGGCCCGGCGGACCGGGCAAATGCGCGCCATCCATGCCATTTCGCGCCGGCCCCTGGCCTGCCCTGGTCGGGCCGAAGACCCGGCCAACCGCCTGGACCGGGCCATGCCGTAACGGCTGCGTTCCGGCATGGCCTGTGCTAAGCAGCCTGCCCATGCAAGGCATCAACACCACCTGCCCCTACTGCGGGGTCGGCTGTTCCCTGACCCTGGCCGTGGCCGACGGACGCATTGTTGCCGCTGATCCCGGGCCGTCGCCGTCGGTCAATGGACCGGCCCTGTGTTCCAAGGGCCGGTACGGCTTTGATTTCGTCACCCACGCCGACCGCCTCAAAACCCCGCTCATCCGCTCCCGGGGCCGGCTTGTGCCGGCCTCCTGGGACGACGCTTTGGAGTTGGTCGCCGGCACGTTTAGGACCCTGGCCGCCGGGCACGGCCCGCAGTGCGTGGGCGGTTTCAGCAGCGCCCGGTGCACCATCGAGGAGAACTATCTCTTCCAGAAGTTCTTCCGGGCCGGCCTTGGCAGCAACAATATCGACCATTGCGCCCGGCTCTGACACGGTCCCACCGTGGCCGGTCTGGCCACCAGTCTGGGCAGCGGGTCCATGACCAACAGCATCGCCGAAATTGCCGCCATGGGGCCGGGCGATTGTATGGTGGTCATCGGCTCCAACACCACCGAGTGCCATCCGATCATCGGCCTGGCCATGCTTGAGGCCAAACGCCGGGGCGCGGCCCTGGTGGTCGTCGACCCCCGGGAGATCGATCTGGCCCGCCGGGCCGACGTCTGGCTGCGTCTGCGCTCGGGCACGGATGTCACGCTGCTTTCGGCCCTGGCCCGGGTCATCGTGGACGAAGGGCTGGCCGATACGGCCTTTATCGACGGGCGCACCGAGGGTTTTGCCGCCTTTCGCCAAAGTCTGGCCGCTTTTTCCCCGGACACGGCGTCTGCCGTCTCCGGCGTGACGGCAGACGCTATCCGCCGGGCGGCCCGGATCATTGGAACCTCGGCCAATGCCGCTTTTTACTACACCATGGGCGTCACCCAGCATGTCACCGGCACGGACAATGTCCTGGCCGTGTCCAATCTGGCCCTGGCCACCGGCAATCTGGGCCGGCCCAAGACCGGGGTCAATCCGCTGCGCGGGCAAAACAACGTGCAAGGCTCCTGCGACATGGGCGCGCTGCCCAATGTCCTGACCGGCTATCGCGGCGTGGCCGACGACGCCGTGCGCCAGACCTTTGAGGCGGCCTGGGGCGTCACCCTGCCGGGGACGCCTGGACTGAACCTCCCGAAGATGCTTGACGGGGCGCACCACGGCACCGTGCGGGGCCTGTATGTCTTTGGGGAAAACCCCATGCGCAGCGACCCGGACATCGGCCATGTGGAGCATTGCCTCAAGGCGGCCGAATTTCTGGTGGTCCAGGACATTTTTCTGACCGAGACGGCCGCCCTGGCTCATGTGGTCCTGCCCGGGGCCAGCTTTGCCGAAAAGGACGGGACCTTTGCCAGCACCGAACGCCGGGTGCAGCGGGTGCGCCGGGCCATCGACCCGGTTGGCGGGAGCCGGCCGGACTGGGTCATCCTGGCCGACCTGCTGGCCCGCCTGGGCCGGCCCGAACGTTATCCCACGGCCGAGGCCGTTTTTGACGAGATGCGCCGGTTGACCCCGAGCTACGCCGGCATGACCTACGCCCGCCTGGAGCACGGCGGCCTGCAATGGCCCTGCCCGGACGAGGACCATCCCGGCACGCCGATCCTTCATGTCGGCCAATGCGCCCGGGGCCTGGGGAAATTTGTGCCGCTGGCCGCCCGGCCCCAGGCCGAGCCGCCCGATGCCGACTATCCCCTGATCCTGACCACCGGCCGGGTGGTTGCCCACTACCACACCGCGACGATGACGCGGCGCTGTTTCGGGCTGGCCGGGGTCGCCCCCGAGGAGCTGGCCGAGGTCCATCCCGACGACGCCGCCCGCTACGGCGTGGCCGACGGCGGGCGTATGGTCGTGCGCACCCGCCGGGGGCAGGTCACGGTGCGGGCGGCGGTGACCCGCCGGGTGCCCCCGGGCATGGTCTTTATGACCTTCCATTTCACCGAGTCCCCGGCCAATGCCCTGACCACGGCCGTGGCTGATCCGGTGGCCGGCACGCCGTCCTTTAAGGCCTGCGCTGCGGCCATCAGTACCGTGCAACCCAGGAAGGAAACGCGATGAACCAATCGCTTCGACCATTTATTGTGGCCCGGGCCGAGGCCTGCATCGGCTGCCGGGCCTGCGAACTGGCCTGCGGCGCGGCCCATGTGCCGGCCGGGGCCACGGTGGGCAGCCTTGGCGGGCCGGTCGTGCCGCGCCTGTATCTGGTGCGGGAGGGGGCGTTGTGCCTGCCGGTGGCCTGCCGCCACTGCGAGGCCGCCCCGTGCGCGGCCGTGTGTCCGACCGCCGCCATCCACTGCGACGCCTCCGGGGTGGTGGTTGTGACCGGGCGCTGTATTGGCTGCAAGACCTGCCTGGCTGCCTGTCCGGTCGGGGCCATGGCCCTGGCCGAGGTGGTGGAAAACGGCCGGCCGGTCATGCACCGCATCGTGGATGCGGGTGCGCCTGAAGGCTACCTGGAGACGCCGGCCCTGCTGGCCAGCAAGTGCGATCTGTGCCGGGAGCGCCCGGCTGGTCCGGCCTGCGTGGCCGCCTGTCCGACCGGGGCCTTGGAGTGCGTCGAGCCGGCCCGTCTGCGCCAGGACCGTCTCCGGGCCGCCGCCCTGGCCCTGGCCGGTGCGCCAAGCCGGGACGACCGGGGGGCGGCGTCATGACCGCGGGTCCCATCATCGCCATTGATCCGACCCTGTGCACGGGCTGCGGCCGGTGCGCCGCCGTCTGTCCGGTCGGGGCCGTTTCCGGCCCGGACGGACAGGCCAAAACCATCGACGCGGCCCGCTGCGTCCTGTGCGGCCAGTGCGTCCAGCTGTGCGCCGCCTTTGCCGCGCCTTTTGACGAGCCGCCCCACGACGTCGCGGCCATCTGCCGGGAGCGCGGCCGGCCCGAAACGGCCGGCCCGGTCTTTGCCGCCTACAGCCGGTGCGATCTGGCCGCTGCCCAGGCCCTTGCAGCCGATGCCTCCAAGGTGGCCATGGTCCAGTGCGCCCCGGCCGTGCGCGTCACCCTGGCCGAGGAATTCGGCCTGCCGCCCGGGACGCTGACCCCGGGCAAGCTGGCCGCCGCCCTGCGCCGCCTGGGCTTTGCCGCAGTCTACGACACCACGTTTGCCGCCGACGTCACCATCATGGAGGAAAGCGCCGAATTGCTCTCGCGCCTGGACTCCGGAGCGGCCCTCCCCCTTTTCACCTCCTGCTGCCCGGCCTGGGTGCGCCATGTGGAAACGGCCTGGCCTAAGCTTATCCCGCACCTGTCCTCGTGCAAATCGCCGCAGCAGATGGCCGGGGCGCTCTTTAAAAGCTACGCCGCCGCCCTGGACGGGATCGACCCCGCCCGGGTGGCCAGCCTGTCGGTCATGCCGTGTACGGCCAAGAAGTACGAGGCGGCCCGACCGGAACTGCGCTCCCGGGAGGCCGGTCTGGCCGATGTGGACGTGGTCCTGACCGTGGCCGAGCTGGCGGTCTGGCTCAAGGAAGCCGGCATCGACCTGCCGGGCCTTCCTGACGAGCCGTTCGACGCGCCGCTTGGCCGCTATTCCGGGGCCGGGGTCATTTTCGGTGGTTCGGGCGGGGTGATGGAAGCGGCCCTGCGCACGGCCGTGGCCGTGGTTGATGGCGGGGCGGCTTGCGCGCCCCAGTCCGGCATTGTCTTTGAACCGGCCGGGCCGGGCCTGTCCCGGGCCGAGTTCACCTTGGGCGGCCGGGCCTTGGCCGCCGTGGTCGTCAATGGACTGGCCAATGCCGCGCCGCTGCTGGCTGCCGTGGCCGAAGGGCGGGCCGATTTCCAGTTCATGGAAGTGATGTGCTGTCCGGGCGGCTGCGTGGCCGGCGGCGGCACGCCCAAGCTCTTGCCCGGGGTGGATGTGGCTGCGGCCGTGGCCGCCCGGCGCGAGGCCCTGTCCTGCCACGACCGGGAATTGCCGGTGCGGATGAGCCACGAAAACCCGGCGGTGGTTCAACTCTACGCCGCATTTTTGGAAAAACCGCTCTCGCACCGCTCCCACGAGCTGCTCCACACCGTCTACGGCGGGGCCGGCCAGGGAAGGGGAGAGGAGGGGCAGGACTGATGCACGCCTTTGTCCTGGCCGACCCCGACTGCTGCATCGGTTGCCGGGCCTGCGAAATCGCCTGCTCCCTGGCCCATTTGCCGGCTGGCTGCGACCCGGGCCGGGCCATGGAACAGGGCGCGGGCTTTGCTCCGCGTCTGACGATTGTGCGCGAGGGCGGGTTGGTCGTGCCGGTGCAGTGCCGCCAGTGCGAGGATGCTCCCTGTGCCCGGGTCTGCCCGGCCGGCTGCATCACCTCCGACGGTCGGTCCGTTACCATCGTCGAAGCGGCCTGCACCGGTTGCAAGGCCTGTCTGGCTGTGTGTCCGGTGGGGACCATGAACATGCTGCCGGCCACCGTTGGCCCGGCCCGGCTGGTGGCCGGCAAGTGCGACCTGTGCCGGGGCCGCCCGTCCGATTCGCCCAATCCGGTTGGCCCGGCCTGTCTGGCCGTCTGCCCGGCCGGGGCGCTGACCCTCTACGAACCGGCCGCCTTGGCCCGTCTGGCCGCCGACCGACGACGGCTGGCCGCCCTGGTATTGCCGCAGCCCCAGGGGTGAAAGCGCACTCTCAAAAACATCTCCCGTCGAGGGGTCCGGGGGGATCATCCCCCCGGCCGCCGGAGCAACGGTGTTTCCCGTCCAGTGCCAACGGGCACGGCCCCTCTCATCTTTTCGTGTGCAACTGCCGCTCACCGACTCGGCAACGCGCACTGTCAAATCGAACGTACCCCAGGAGGGGATTCCAAAGGGACTCAGTCCCTTTGGCCGCCGGAGGCATCTCTTTCCCCCGTGTCCTAGCCGTTTCTGCCGTAATAGGCCGTGGCAAAGGCCGCCCCGGACTCGGCGATAAGCGGTCCGAGGTCCTGGCTCTCCAGCACGTCCCAGCCGAGAAAGCGCACCGAAGCCCCGGGCGGCAGGCTGACGTCGGCCCTGGGCAGGGTTGGCGGCAGGGCCGCGCCGGCGGCGATGGCCGCTGTCTCCTGCCCGAGAAAGAAATCGAGCAACGGGGCCAGGGCGTCTTGGGCCTTTTCCTTGACCATCACAAAGAGCGGCGAGGCCAGCGCGCCGCCGTCCGGCCAGATGATTTCCACATCGCCCTGGCGCGGCGCGGCATTGGCGAAAAAGGCCGGCATGACGCCAATGGGCGGGGCCTTGACGCCTGGGGCCGGCCGGAAAATCTGGGCCGGGTGGGTGTCGCACAGCATGGCCCGGCCCAGGTCGGCCACGGCATCGAGGCCATGGCGCAGGCGGATGTCAAGGAGCAGCGTGGAGTCGCCGGCCGTCTCCGGCGGGCCGCACAGGCCGATCTTGCCGGCATAGACCGGGTCTAACAGCGCATCAAAGGAGCGCGGCACAGGCAGACCGTCCAGACGCGAGGGCACGGCCACCAGCACGAGCGGGTTTATGGCATAGATGCGGCAGACCCGGCGCGGATCGGCCAGCCCGGCCGAGGCCAGGGCCGGGTGGATGGCCTGGGGCAGTTCGGCCAAAAGGCCGCCGCCGGCAAAGCGGTCGCGAAAAGCCCTGGAGAGAAAGCCATTCAAGCCGGCCGAGACGACCATGTCCGGCACTTCTTCGGGCCGGGTCAGGCCGGCGGCCAGGTCGTTGAGCGTATGTTTGCCGCAGCTGTCCATGAACAGGCGCGGCCAGGGCGCGCCCGGGGGCAGGCTGTCGCGCAGGTTTTCCAGGGCAAGGCCCATGGGGGCCTTGAGCGGACAGGGCAGGCTTGCAAAAAGCCGCAGCCCGGCTCCGCCCGGTGTCCAGCCGTCGCAAAAAAGCGGCGTCATGCCGCCCGGGCCTTTAGCGGCGTGGCCGGCGGCGTCCACGGCCGCCAGAAACAGGGCGGCGGACAGGCCGTTTATGGTCAACAGGCTGCCCATGGACAGAAACGGCGCGGCTGAAGCCAGAAATTCGGCGTCGGAGGAGGCCCCCACCCCCAGTTCGGCCAGGACGGTCCGGGCTGCGGGATGGTCGGCCAGAAACCGGCTGACCGGCAGATCAAGAGACAACGTATCGGGCATGGTTTCACGGCTCCCGGGGAAATTGCAGGTGGCGGCCCAGGCGCAGATCGTCGCGCAGGGCGCTCAGGCGGGCGTCGGCCGCAGCCAGGGCGGCCAGGGACGCTTTTTCCTCTGGGCTTGTTTCGATAACCGCGGCCACGGCTCCGGCGGCAAAGACAAGTCGCCTGCCGGCGGTCAGGGCCAGCAGGGGATCGTGGGTGGCCATGAGCACGATCTTGCCGTGGCCGGTTAAAAGCGAAATGGCCTTTCGCCGGTCGATGCCGGCGTTTTCAATCTCATCCACCAGCACAATGGGCGAGGCGCACAGCCTGGCCACGTCGGCGATCATGAGCGCCCGGCTCTGGCCGCCGGAAAGGGAGGTCAGCGGCGTGGTCGGGGAAAACGGTTCTCCGGCCAGCTCGTTGGCAAGCGTGGTCACCTCGGCTGCCGCCGCCGGGGCGTCGGCCAGAAGCCGGCTCTCGGCATGGGCGATGAGAAATTCCCCAACGGTCAGGTCCATGACGAAGTGCATGTTTTGCGACAGCTGGGCAATGAGCCGGCCCGAAGCGGCCAGCCGGCGGGAGGCGTCGGCCGGCTGGCCGTTGATCAAGACCCGCCGCCCGGTCGGGGTGTCGGCGTCGGCCAGCCATTCGACATCGGCCAGAAAGCGGCTTTTGCCCGAGCCGGTGGGACCGGCCAGGGCCACCACGTCGCCCGGTACCAGGGTCAGGTCCAGGGTTTCGGGCCGCCCGTCCTTGCCCCGGCCGCCGTGCACGGTGAGCGAAGCAACCGTCGGGGCGTCGTTGGTAAGGCGTGAAAGCGCGGTCAGGAAGGCCTCGAAGCGGGCCGACAGAGCACTGGCCGAGCCGGCCGCTTCGGTCAGGGCTTCGGGGGGCAGGGCGGCGAAATAGGCGGCCGGGGTCTGGTCGGGCCGGGGGGCCGGCAGCCCCTGGACGGCGAAGAAATCCCGGGCCGGGGGCGACTGTCGCCAGATGGCGGCAAAGGTGGGGTGGGCGGTGGCGTCGGTCATGGCTGCTCCCGGCCGAAATCCATTTTGCGCACGTTGCCCATCTGATGGTCCGTGCCGATCTTGCGTTGGCCCAGGCAGTAGGAACACACCGCCGCCGGCATGGTAAAACGCAGATTGGCCCCGTCGATGCCCGGGGTCTGGGGCGCGGCGGCCACCACATGGGCCAGGGCTTCGGCTCCCTGGCCGGTTAAGCCGCTGACAAAGAGCACCGTGGCCCGGGGGTTGGCCCGGCGCACCCGGAAGGCGAACACCTCGCGTTCGGCCTGGGACACCACATCGCCCTTGGTGATGACCACCACATCGGCCAGACGCAGCATGGGACCGATCTTGGCCGGGGTGTCGATGCCGGACAGGTTGTCCACCACGCACACGGCCAGCGCCCCCTCGATGTGCGGGGCGCAGCGGTTGCACAGCCCGGCGCTCTCGATGGCCAGGACGCCGATGCCCTGGGCAATTCCCCAGGCATGGGCGTCGGCGGCGTTGCATACGAAGAAGTGGTCCGGGCAAAGCGCGCCGGAAAGTCCCACCACACAGGGGATGCCGGCCCGGTCAAAGGCGTCCTTGTCGTGGCTGGTCAGACAGTCGAACTTGACCACGCCAAGGGTCGACTTCCGACACCCCAGCACGGCGGCCAGGCGGAGAAGGACTGAGGTCTTGCCCGACGACGGCGGGCCGGCCACGGTGACAAGCTGCATGGTGTTTGTTGCCTCCGGCGGCCGGGGGGAGGGTAGCCCCCCGGACCCCTGCACAGGGAGAAGTTTTCAAGGGGTTTTGGGTGCTGGCCGGCAATGCGGTCGGCCGTGGACCGTGACAGCCTTGACGGGGACCACCGCCTGCTCCGGCGGCCGGGGGAGGGTCGCCCTCCAGACCACTACAAAGGGGAAGGGCTAGTGGCAACCCGTGGTTGTTGCGGGCACGGCATTACCGGAACCGGTCGTCGGAGCGCAGGGTGTCGGCGTTTTGAGCCTTGTGGGCAAACCAGCCGGTGCGCTCGGCCTGCCAGACATCAAAGCGCGGCACATAGGGTTTGATGTCCAGGACCGGGGTGCCGTCGAGGATGTCGACATTGCGCACATGCACGGTGTTGCCGCAGACGCCGGCCAGCTCCAGCACGGACAACCCGATGGGGTTGGGCCGGGACGGGGAGCGGGTGGCGAAGATGCCGTGGCGGTCGTTGTCCAGGAAGGGTTTCACCATGAGGTCAAAGCCTTTCACCCGATGCAGGTGGTACAGGAGGAACACATGGGAAAAGCCTTGCAGGTCATGGAGACCGGCGGCGAAATCGGCGTGGACGTCCACATGGCCGAGGATGCCGAGGGCTCCCACGGGCTGGATGGGCATGCCGGCAATGTCCGTGTGCGGAGAATGCAGGATGCCGATGGCGCGGTAGGCGATGTCTTCGGGGGCTTGGTTCACGGCACGTCCTTGGAGGGCTTCTTGCCCGGACATTACAATATCCAGGCCAGGGGCTGGTCTCCTGTATTTACAGTGTTTCCCGAAAGCACTGCCGCAGCGGGCAGACAAATCCGTATGTGAGCCATACAAACTTGTCGCCAGTGTAGCAACCTTGCGAAAGCACACGTTTTTTACTTTTTTCGTGCCGCTTGGGCCGATTCAGGCCTGAGCCTGGGCCTGGGCGGGGCAGGTCGCCGGGGCGTCCGCCTGGCGTATGGTGTTTCTGGCTTCGTCCTTGGCCGCCAGCAGGGCCATGTCGGCCAGGCGCAGGAAGTCCGCGCCGCTGTCCTGCCGGCTGCCCCGGCGGCTGGACAGGCCGATGGTGGCGGTCAGCGGCTGGGGCAGTCCGTAAGCCGGCCAGTCGTGGCCGGCCACGGCCCGGCGCAGGCGTTCGGCCAGGGCGGCGGCCTGTTCCGGCGGGGTGCGCGGCATGACCACGCAGAATTCGTCGCCCCCGATGCGGGCCAGCAGGTCGTCCGGCCCCATCTCCCGGGTCAGGATACGCCCCAGTTCCACCAGCACCACGTCGCCGGCGGCATGGCCCAGGCGGTCGTTGATGGCCTTGAAGCGGTCGAGGTCAATAAGGGCCAGACTGGTCCAGGAGTGGCTTCCTGCCGCCTGGGCCAGGGCCTTGGCAAAGCCGGCCTCGAAGCCGCGCCGGTTGGTCAGCCCGGTCAGGTGGTCAATCTCGGCCAGCCGACGGATTTCAACTTCCATGCGTTCCCGGTGGAGCAGCACGAAACCCAGGGTGCAGGCCACGAGGCTTGGCACGGACAGGAGCAGGGAGGCGGTCTGGGCCGGCCCCGGGCCAAAGGGGTCGGGCGTCGGATCGGTGTTCTGGAGGATGGCCAGCGCCCGCAGCAGGCAGGCCCCGGTGGCCAGCGCGTAGCCCAGGGCGAAGGTCGTGATGAACCGCCGGCGAAACCGTCCCCATTGGGCCAGGATCACGGCGGCCAGGGCCAGGCATTGCGCGGCGTAGAGGCCGTTGGCGAGCACCGTGCGGGTGCGGGCGTCGTGCAGGAAGACGCCGAAGATGGCTGCGGCCAGGACCAGCGGAGCGGCGTAGAGCCAGGGCTGGCGGCGGTTGCCGAAAAATCGGTCCAGGGAGGCCAGGTAGCAGCTCCAGGCCAGGGTGAAAAGCAGGTTGCCCAGGATAATGGACAGGCTGTCGGCAATGACCCCGCGCAACACAAACAGCGGGGCCGAGGCCAGCTGGATCACCATCCCGGCGATCCATAGCCGGGTGCCCCGGGCCTGGCCATTGGAAAAGGCCACGACCAGCATGGCGGCGATACAGAGGTTGGTAAAGAAGTACAGTATTATCGCTGTACGGAAATCCAGGGGCAACATCGTAGCGATGTTTAATATGAAACCGGGAAGGCTGCAAGAACCCTCATTCCATTAAAAAAAGACTTTATTGAGCGGATAAACAAACCGGGGACGCCATGGCAACAGAGCCACGACGTCCCCGGCCGGGATTGGGAGGGTGAACGTTGCTTAGTAGCGGTAATGGTCCGGCTTGTAGGGGCCGGCCGCGTCCATATGCAGGTAGGCGGCCTGGGCCGGGGTCAGGGTCTCAAGCCGGGCGCCGAGGCGTTCCAGGTGCAGGCGGGCCACTTCCTCGTCCAGCAGCTTGGGCAGGGTGTAGACGCCGACGGCGTACTTTTTGGTGGCCAGCTCGATCTGGGCCAGGGCCTGGTTGGTGAACGAGTTGGACATGACAAAGCTCGGGTGGCCGGTGGCGCAGCCGAGGTTCACCAGCCGGCCTTCGGCCAGCATGAGGATGGAGTTGCCCGAAGCCATGGTCCATTTGTCGACCAGGGGCTTGATCTGGTCCTTTTTGCAGGTCGGGGTGTTTTCCAGGTAGGCCACGGCGATTTCAGAGTCGAAATGGCCGATGTTGCAGACAATGGCCCCTTCGCGCATCTTTTCCATGTGCGCGCCGGTGATGACGTCGCAGCAGCCGGTGCAGGTGACGAAGATGTCGCCCTGGGAGCAGGCGTCGTCCATGGTGGTGACTTCGTAGCCTTCCATGGCCGCCTGGAGGGCGCAGATAGGGTCGATCTCGGTGACCAGGACGCGCGCGCCAAAGCCCTTCATGGAATGGGCGCAGCCCTTGCCCACGTCGCCGTACCCGGCCACGACCACGACCTTGCCGGCAACCATGACGTCGGTGGCCCGCTTGATGCCGTCGGCCAGGGACTCGCGGCAGCCGTAAAGGTTGTCGAACTTGGACTTGGTGACCGAGTCGTTGACGTTAATGGCCGGGAAAAGCAGCTCGCCGGCCTGCATCATCTGATAGAGGCGATGGACGCCGGTGGTGGTCTCTTCGGACACGCCGCGGATCTTTTTGGCCATGCGGTCAAAACGGCCGGCATCGGCGGCCACGACCGCTTTGATGCGGTCCATGATGATGCCCATTTCCTTGTTGTCGGCCGGGGCATTCAAGACTTTGGCATCCTTGGCGCATTTGACGCCGTGGTGGATGAAGAGCGTGGCATCGCCGCCGTCGTCAACAATCAGGTCCGGGCCGGAGCCGTCAGGCCAGGTCAGCGCCATCTCGGTGCACCACCAGTAGTCTTCGAGCGTCTCGCCCTTCCAGGCATAGACGGCGGCCAAGCCGTCGGCGGCAATGGCGGCGGCGGCGTGGTCCTGGGTCGAATAGATGTTGCAGGAGGCCCAGCGCAGATCCGCGCCCAGGGCGTGCAGGCACTTGATCAGCATGGCGGTCTGGATGGTCATGTGCAGCGACCCGGTGACGCGCAGGCCAGCCAGGGGTTTGGAAGCACCGTACTTCTTGATGACGGACATAAGGCCCGGCATTTCGTTTTCCGACAGCTGCATTTCCTTGCGGCCCCAATCGGCCTGGGCCATGTCGGCCACCAGATAGGGCAGGGTCAGATCAAGGGCTTTAACGCTCATGGGGATCTCCTTTCAGAGGATGTTGACGGGGCGCGGCCACGGCTCTGGCGGCGACAAGCCCCTTGTTGACGGGATGCGTGGACCACGAGTCCAGGGTAAACCCGGCCCGGTCCAGCCATTCAACCAGTTTCTCCCGGGAAAAGCCGAGCCAGCGGTCGCCGAAGCGCCGGCGCATGGCTTCGTCCTCGTGGGGAGTGAAATCAATGACCACCAGCCGTCCGGTCGGGGCCAGCACCCGGCGGGCTTCGGTGAGCGCCGTGGCCGGATCGGGCAGATGGTGCAGCGTCAGGCAGATGACGGCAAAATCGGCCTCGCCATCGGCCATGGGCAGGTGTTCGAGTTCGCCCATGCGCACGCTGACCGGCAACCCCAGGCTTCGGCGTTCGGCCAGGGCCAGCATGGAGGGTGAGCTGTCGACGCCTATGACGGCCCCGGCCCGCTCGGCCAAAACCGGCAGCAGGTCGCCCGGTCCGCAGCCGAGGTCGGCCGCAGCCCCAACGCCGGCCGGCATGACCTCGCGCACCAGGGCGGCGGGATCGACATCCCCCAGGACCTCGCGGCGAAGGGTGGCCCAATCCGAGGCGATGTCGTTGAAAAAGCGGCGCGTTTCCAACCGGCGTTCGCGCAAGACGGCGTCCACGGCGGTCAGGTCGCTGTCCGGCCCGGCCGTCTCCAGAAATGGGGCGAGGCAGCCGAGGAATGACGCCTCGCGCCCAACAGTGGTGGCGCTGTAAAAGGTCCAGGCCCCTTCGCGCCGGCTGACCAGCAGCCCGCAGCCGACCAGTATGGAAAGATGGCGCGACACGCGCGACTGGCCCATGTCCAGCACGCTGGTGATTTCCCCGACCGACAGCTCATGGCGCGACAGCACGCGCACCAGGCGCAAGCGCGTCTCGTCGGCCAGGGCCTTGAACCAGGGGAGTGGGGTGGCGTCGTCGTTAATGAGCATATCAAGATATCCTGATATGTGGGTGTAGTGATTTCGTCGGGGGGTGTCAAGGGAGGATGGATTATACTTATCGCTTAAAATTAGGTGTGGCACGAGAGTCGTGGGAACTGGCTGGCGAAGGGTTCGCAAAATAGCTTGACAGGGAGATGTGCTTATATATAAAAATAGATAAAAGATAAATTGGGGGCAAGATGGTACCATTCACATATTATGGTGATCTCGTTGGTGTTACATCGCTCTATAGTGTTGATCCTAAGCTAGGGTATGAAGCTCTTGACGGATTTTATAATACTGTATTTAATTCATTATCAAGTTACATGGATGAACATCAAGATGTAAAAGTATGTATGTTTAGTGATAGCATGGTGATGTATGGTGATGACGCAAGTAGTGCACTTAAAGAGCTTCAGCTTGTGTATTTAAAATTAATTCATACTAAAAAATTATTGCTTCGAGGTGCAATGGTAAGTGGTAAGATAGATTTTGATCCACGATTTACAATTGAAACTTTTCAAAAACATTTACCGAAAGGGACAGAACTTGTTCGGGCTGTTGCATTGGAGAGTAAGCATAAAGGGTCGCGCCTCTTGGTTGAAAATGAACTGGCAGGAAATTTACTGAATGAAGTCAAAAGTTGGCGTACAGTATCTGGATATGTCGATAATATTTTAGGCCAACCGGTTATTGGCATTGATGATATAAGACGAAGAATAATTCAGGCACCAGAGGGTTTCGCCTATGAGTACCTTTATTTTTGGCAAACAGATAGGATTGTTGATAGGAACGTTCATGACGAGAGATTTGTAAAAGAGAGGTTGGTAGAGATAGGTAAATATCCTCGAAAGGATGTTGCGCTGCATTATTCTGAAACAATTTCTTTGCACAATAGGTCTAGAGATAGAGAGAAATATACAAAAAAAGAACTTGGAGTTAGTGAATAGAAAGAATTTCTAGATCATGCACAGAACGGCTACCAGCAGTCGGCGTAGCCGTCGAGCGGCGTGCCAGAGTCGAAGAAGTTTCAGAACTCCCAGTAACTAGCTGATTTTCAAGTAGATCTCCCTCTCCTTGTCGCCGGGTACGTGCCCCCTCACCCCATAAGCGTGGCCAACCGCGCCAACACCTCATCCATGACCCCCACCGGCACACTCTCCAACTTTCTCGCGCGCCGCGCGGACAAGTCGATAGCCTGGGGCTGATCACAGCGCACCACACCCGTTGTCTGCGTGCCGGTCCCGGACAGTGGCACGGCGAAGCCGGCGGTGCGGGCGACATGGCAAGCCCGCCCGCCTGAAGGCGTCGGCTGCGCCACTTCTCGAAAAAGCTACTCCACGTCCACCCAAAACGAGCGCCAGCAGCCGGCGCAGCCGCCCGGCGGGGTGTCGGTGTCGTGGCAGTAGCGGAATTCGCGGTAGTCGGGATCGTTCCAGATGGCGGCCAGGGGGGTGTTGTGGAGATTGCCGCGCACGTCCCGGGGGAAGGGGACGGTGTGGCCGTGGAAGCGGTAGCCGGCCGGGTCGGCGATGGGCACGTTGCGCAGGGCGCACGGGCTGACTGCGCCGTCGGCAGCGATGAAAAGCGAGGCGGACGGCTTGTCCGGGCAGCGAAAGCGGGTCTGGCCGCCGTGAACCAGCCGACTGTCCAGGCGGATGCCCAGTTCGTTGGCGGCCTTGGCCGTGGCGCGCAGTCGGGCGGCTACGGCGTCGAAGGCGTCCTGATCGGTGGGAACCAGGGTGTCGTATTCCGTCTCCGGGCCGGTGGCGTAGGACAGGGGCCGGATGGAGGCTGCCGTGGCCCCGATGTCGGCCAGGAAACGGGGCAGGGCGGCAAGTTCGGTGTCCAGGCCCGAGCTGGTCAGGGTGTAGCGCACCCGGATTTCCGGCAGCGACGACTGGTGCACGGCCTTGACCGTGGCCAGCCGGTCGATGGCGGCCAGGACGGCATAGAGGCTGGTGCCGCGCCGGCGAAAATTGGTGTCTTCGGTCAGCCCGGCCAGGGGGAAGACCACGGCGTCAATGTCGTCGCGCACCAGCGCGGTTGCCTGTTCGTCGTCCAGGCGGCTGCCGTCGGTGACCAGCACCGTGCGCGCCCCCCGGTGCTTGGCCAGGGTCAGCATGGTCAGAATGTCGGGGTTGGCCAGGGAGTCGCCCCAGCCGTGGAAACGGATTTCCGTGACCGCCACGATCTCGCGCAGCATCTTTTCAAACACGGCCGCCGGCAGATCGTGGTCGAGCCAGCGGCGCTTGTGCCCGGCCCGGATGGTGTAGCCGACCTCCGCCCGGCTGCGCGAGGAGGCCTCGATGAGCAGGTGGTCGAGAACCAGCGGTGCGCTCATCTGGCCGTAAACGCCGCCGCCGCAAAGGACACGGCCGACAGGGTGGGCGCTTCGCGCATGATGTCGTGGCCCAAAAGCACCATGGCGGCCGGAGGCAGCACCTCGGCCAGGGTGCCAAGGGCGGTCAGGCCGCAGACGTTGTAGGCGTCGTCCACCCGGGCCGATTCGGCCCAGAAAGCGTCCGGGTCGCCGGCGGCCAGGGCGTCGAGCAACGCCCGGTCATGGGCCAGCGCGGCCTCTTCCAGGGCCTCGGCCGGCTCGGCGTGGCCGAATTTGCCGCCGATGTGGCAAAAATCCACGCCGGCGACAATGAGCGTGCCGGGCTGGCGCACCAGTTCCGCCAGGGCATCAAGAAACGGCCCGGTTGCGTCCCGGAAGGCCCGGCGCGAGGTTTCCGTTAACAGCCCGGCCGGGGAGCCGCACAGGATGGGCACCATGGCAAAGGGCGTTTTTTTCAGGGTGTGGTGCAAAAATACGGCCTGAAATTCAATGGAATGCTCGGCCTTGTGCGGCAGCTCGGACGGGTCCACGCAGCCCTGCCCGGCCTGGCGCAGCCGGGCCACGGCCGCGGCGTCCACCGCGACTTCGCCAAGGGGCGTGGCAAAGGGCTTGTCGGTCAGACAATAGAGTCCGGCCATGAGCTGGTGCCCGACGCCAAGGACTATGACCCGGCTGGGGGCGCAGCCCCGGATGGCGGCGTAGGCGGCGGCATAGCCGGCCCGACCGGCCTCGGGGTCGATGTGCGGGGCGATGATGGCCAGAGGGGCGGCGTCGGCTGTTGCCTCGGCCGGGGCTTCGGCCAGCAGCTCGTCGAGATAGCCGGCCAGAGCGGCCGGCGTATCGGGATAGGCCTGTCCGGCAAACACGGTGTCGCGCCGGGGGGCGGCGGCAAATTCGGCGGCAATGGCTGCCTTGCGCTCCCGGTAGCCCGGGGAGTCCATCAGTCCGGCCGTGTCCAGCTGGGCCACCAGTCCGGCCACGTCTTCGGCGGCCACCAGCCGGCCGCCCTGGGCTTCGGTGACGGCAGCCGCCACCTCGGCCAGGGTATGCCGGCCGTCCAGAAGGGCCAGGACCGGCAGGACCCCGGGGGGGATGCCGGTGCCCCAGGGCACGATTTCCAGGCGGTCGCGCACCAGGATGGCGGGCTGGCCTTCGTGGTCAAATGGAATGAACTCCAGGTCATGGCGGGCGCGGGGATTGTCGGTGCTCATGGGCGGCAACGGTAGCGTAGCCGGCCGGCGTTGGCAACGCCAGGGGGCGGTTGGAGGGGGGCTGTTCTGGCCCGGCAACAGAGCCAGCGCCGGGGCAGGGTAGGGCCAGAGCCAGGGCCAGCGTTGATCCAAGGTAGGGCCAGAGCCAGGGCAGGGCCGGGGCAAGGCAGCCGGGCGCAAAAAAGGCCGGAGCCCTTTCGGACTCCGGCCCTGCGTCGGTCGGATGGCGTGGTTGGCTAGAAGGTGTACTTGAGACCGAAAGACACCTTCCAGGCATCTTCGGCCTTGTTGGCCAGACGGCTGCCCCAGACGCTCTTCTGGAAGGCGCTGGGGTGGGCCCAGCCGGTTTCCATGATGAGCGCCAGGTTGTCATAGAGCATGTACTTGGTGTCGAAGTTGAGGCCCATGACCCATTCCTGGGCGGTCAGGTCGCGGCCCATGACGAAGATGGGATTGGAACCAAGCACCGCGTTGGCGTAGCGGATGGCCTTGGAGGAGTTGGTGCCGTGGACGAAGGCGAAGGTCAGTCGCTGGGACAACTTCTCGATGAAGCTGATGTTGTTCAGCGATGCGCCAGCACCCCAGGCGCCAAGGGGCGAGATGCCCATGTTGGAGCCCTTGACCAGTTCCTGTCCGCCGTCGAACAGGAAGCTGTTGCCGGCGTTCCAGGACTGGGTGCCGCCGTTGTGCTCGCCGCCGCGGCCGGAGCCGGGGAAGAAGTTGGGCATACGCTCGGAACCGTTGCGGGTGGAGCTGTCTTCACCGGTGGACCAGAAGCCGAAGGCCTGGGGGGTGACCATGGTCAGGCCGGTGTATTCGGCGGCGGCGTCGATGAACCAGCCGTTGCGCACGTTTTTCTTGTACTCGTTCATGCCGTGCTGGCCCCAGATCACGTCGGCGTAGAACTTGAAGGGATCAAGCGCCGTGACTTCCAGGGTGGAGCCGGCCCACAGGGCGGTGATGAAGTTGTTCTTCCAGCCGACCGGAGCCATGGAGAACAGGCCCGAGGAGATCAGGCCCTCGGCCCATCCGCCGCCTTCCAGGTAGTGGCCGCCTTTGCCGCCGACGCCAAAGAGTGCCCACGGGGTGGCTTTGAAGCCTTCCACGGTAATGGGCAGGGCCAGCAGGTAGCCCTCTTCGTTGGCGTACACGTCATTGGTGGTCGGAGCGTAGGTGCGGTCGCTTGAGATGGTGCGCACATAGCCCAGGATCATGGTCAGGTGGTCGTCGATGAGCGGCGCGGAGACGATGAGGCTGGCGACGTCTTCGTCGAACACGATGCTGCCGGCAAAAAAGGAACTCTGGGGAAGGGCGGCCGGCTGCAGACCGGCGGTGATGGAGACGTCGCAACCGGGCCATTTGAAGGACAGGTAGGCCTGGTAGACTTCCATGGACACGGTCGGGTTGGCGGCGGTCAGAGTGCCGTGGCCCCAGGTGTCCTCCACCTTGATGCCCAGACGGAATTTCACGGCCTCATTGGCAATGAAGTCGCTGCGCAGGCGGAAGCGTTCCCAGATTTCGAAGCGATCTTCGGTCCGGGTCCCGGCTTTCTGGACGGCGCCGGCCTCATTGGTCCATTTGCTGCTGTTCCATCCCGTGAAATTGCGGTTGGCAAAAAAGTTGCCGTAGACCAGCGCGTCGCCCGTCATCCGCACCTCGGTGGCTGCCTCGGCACGGACTGCGGCCGTCATCACCAGGGCGGCCGCCACGATCAAAAGCAGAAAGCGTTTCATGATTCCCTCCTCCGAAATGACGTAAAAACCCCTCTGAAACAGATTTGAAACCCAACCGACGCAGAAAATCGAACAGGCCCGGGCCGCAGAAACAGACCGGGCCGAGAGTCGCACAAGCGTTAGAAAGGCAGTGGCTTTCCAGCAAGCAACAAAAACGCAGGAATGTAAAGCCCGATGGGAACCCAGATGATAAGCGACCAGGCAAGAACCTTGCCGGACAGCTTGCCATAGGCGTTCAGCCATACTTCCAGCGTCAGGACGGTGTAGCCGGCACAAGCCAACGTGAAATAGTTGCTCCCCTTCACATGGTAATACATCAGCATGTAGATGAAGGATACGATGGCCACCGTCAGACTGACGTTTCCGACGGAATGCATGCTTTCCAAGCCGGTCAGCAAGGCAAAAGCGACCGTGCAGTAGAGCAGCCCGTGGGCGAAAAGCAGGCCGGCCGTGAAGGCGTCGTTTTGGATGGCATTCACAAATGCGCCGAGTACGACGCAGATACCGACGAAGGCGCAGATGGCCCCCGTGCCTTTGGCTTCACCGTAGCCGAGAAAGAGCAAAGCCACGGGCAGCCACATTAAGGAAATGGCAATCAAGATAGCCAGCGTCATCGTGTCCCCCCACCGTTTCTGGTTGATCCGCTTGAAAAAACCTCCCGCCACGCGTCTGCCGTTTACGCCACAGCGTCGCGCCGTCCGGGTCCAGTGGAGGCGAAACGCACCGAGTGCCCCAGCATGCGCTGTAGCCCGTGGCGGCAGACCCGCGTCCGGAGGCAGCGCAAGCGGAAAAAACACGCTGTCTTTTCGCTTGATTGGGGTTGCGCCGGGCATAGCAAGTATTGGCCCGTTATAAAAAATGAATTATTTTAAATAATTACGTTTTGCGGCGGCGGCGCTTCCTTTTTGGGTGGGACACCTGCACACAGAAATCGTTGTCCCCTGATCCAGAGTAGGCCGGGGTCGATTGTTTTGTCCTGTGATATTGGACTGTTGGCAGAAATGAGACTTTTTGTCCAAAACGGAGCCGCCGGTGGGTCAAAATTTCACACACGGCAAGAGCGGGTCAAAATGTCTCATAAAAAACGTCGCCAGCTGCTGCCCGTACCCGCCCGGTTGCAACACGCGCCAAGCCGGGCTAAAGCTCGTCAGAGCACGGCATGGGACCGCGGACGGCCACAGCGGCCGATTTGCCTGACCAGCCGACAAGCGGCTTGCGCCCACGGCGCGCCAGGAGGCCATTCTATGTGCGGCATCATCGGATATTGCGGACATCGGCCGGCTGTCCCGGTTATCATCGAAGGGCTTAAACGTCTGGAATATCGCGGCTACGATTCTGCGGGCGTGGCTTTTCTCCAAGGGAAGGACTTGGTTTCGGTCAAAGCCGAAGGCAAGCTCGCCAACCTGGAAGCCAAACTCGCAGCGCAAAATATCTATCTGGCCACCTCCGGCGTCGGCCACACCCGCTGGGCCACCCATGGCCTGCCCACCGAGAAAAACGCCCACCCCCATCTCGACGCCGCCCGGGCCATCGCCCTGGTCCACAACGGCATCATCGAGAATTACCAGGAGCTCAAAAAAGAGCTGGCCGCCGCCGGCATCCGCTGCGTCTCGGAGACCGACACCGAGGTTTTAGCCCAACTTGTGGGCCTGTATTTCAAGGAAAAAGGCTCCCTGGCCGAGGCCGTCTCCACCGCCCTGGCCCGGGTCGAAGGGTCCTACGCCATCGTGGTGGTCAGCCGCGACAACCCGGGGATGCTCTACGCCGCGCGCAAGCATTCGCCCCTGGTTCTTGGCGTCGGCGTCGGGGAAAATTTCCTGGCCTCGGACATTCCGGCCTTTCTGCCCTACACCCGGGAAGTGGTTTTTCTTGACGACGGCGAGATGGTGCGCATCGACGCCGGTTCCTGGCAGGTCATGGACGCCGCCACCCTGGCTCCCATCGAAAAGGACGTCCGCCACATCTCCTGGGACGTGGCCGCGGCCCAGAAGGGCGGCTACAAGCATTTCATGCTCAAGGAAATCTTCGAGCAGCCGCGCGTTATTGCCGACTGTCTGGCCGGACGCATCGACCGGACCACGGGACAGGCCGTGCTGCCGGAACTCGAAGACATCCCGGCCCCGGAGCGGCTTTTTATCGTGGCCTGCGGCACGTCGTACCACGCCGGGCTGTGGGGCATGTATCTGATGGAGCAGTGGGCCGGCATCCCCACCCGGGTGGAGATCGCCTCCGAACTGCGCTACCGCGACCCCATTCTCGGTCCCGGCGACACGGTGGTGGCCATCAGCCAGTCCGGCGAGACCGCCGACACCCTGGCCGGCATCCACCTGGCCAAGGCCCGGGGGGCCAAGGTCATCGGCCTTTGCAACGTGGTCGGCTCAAGCGTGGCCCGCGAGGCCGACGTGGTACTCTACACCCAGGCCGGACCGGAAATTTCCGTGGCCTCGACCAAGGCCATGTGTTCCCAGCTGACCCTGCTGACGCTGATGGCCCTGGCTTTTGGCCGCAAGCGCGGCGTGTTGCCGGCGGAGGTGGCCGAGAAGTGCCTGCCGGCCCTGGAAGCGCTGCCGGCCGAACTCGACGCCGCCCTGTTCGGGATGCGCTCGCGGGCCCAGGAGCTGTGCCGGGTCTACAGCGAGGCCAAAAGTTTCCTCTATCTCGGCCGGGGGCTCGACTATCCCATGGCCCTGGAAGGGGCGCTCAAGCTCAAGGAAATCTCCTACATCCACGCCGAGGGCTATGCCGCCGGCGAGATGAAGCACGGCCCCATTGCGCTTATTGACCCCAAATTCCCGTCCTTTGCCCTGGCGCCGCTCGACAGCCTCTATCCCAAGGTCAAGTCCAACCTGCAGGAAGTCCAGGCCCGGGGCGGCAAGATCATTGCGCTGACCAACCCCGGGGCGGATCTCGACGTGGACCATCCCTGGGAGGTGCCGGCCGGTTGGGGACCGCTGTCCACCTTCTTCATGCTGCCGGCGCTCCAGCTTTTTGCCTACGAGATGGCCGACTATCTGGGCAAGGACGTGGATCAGCCGCGCAATCTGGCCAAAAGCGTCACGGTGGAGTAGGCAGGGGCGTGAAGAAACTTGTCGCAGCCATACGGGCCGGGAGGGTGGTTCCCGCCGTCCTGGCCCTGGCTCTGGGCCTGGCGGGATTGGCCCTGCTGCCGGGCCGGGCCGGGGCCGCTGGCCTGGAGAGCCGCTACGACAAAGCCGTGGCCCGCTTTGAGGCGCTTAAAAAGGATGCCGCGTCGTCGGGCCGCCGGGATTTGTGGAAGGAGCTGGACGGGGACTTTGCCGCTGTGGTCAAGGCCGGCGGCAACACGTCGCTGGCAGCCAAGGCGCTTTATTATGAGGCCTGGACCACTGCCGAACTGGCCCGGCGTTCCGCCCTCGACGCCGACTACGAGGCGGCTGCCGGCCTGTACCATCGGATGGCCGCCAGCTTTCCCACCCATGCCTGGGCCGATGACGCGTTGCTGCGTCGGGCCGTCATCCTGGCGGAAAATCTCAAACGGCCGGCCGAGGCCAAGACCGATCTCGAAACCATCCTGCACAAGTACCGCAAGGGCGATATGGCGGCCCAGGCCCGCAAGTTCCTGGCCGGCTTTGCCGAGGCCCCGGCGGACAAAGTCGCTTCGGTCGCCAAACCCGCCGCCCCGGAGCCGGCCAAAGCGTCGGCCGGGCCGGCTGCATCCGCCACACCGGAGCCAGCCAAAGCGTCGGCGACATCGGCTGCGCCCGCCGCATCGGAGCCGGCCAAAGCCTCGGCCGCGCCGGCCAAGGCTGTCGGTCCGGCTGCGGCTCTGGCCACGCCGGCCAAACCGGCCACCCTGTCCAACGCCGCCTTGGAAACGACCCCAAGCGGCAGCCGGCTGACCCTGACCCTCTCCCGGGAAACCGCTTTTCGCTACCAGATCCTCGACCAGAAGCGTCCCAGCGGCGAACCGGTCAAGCGGCTGTATATTGATCTGGACAACACCCGCACCAACACCAAGACCGGCACCGAACGCCGGTTTGCCAACGGCCCGGTGTCGCGGCTTCGGGCCGGCTACTTCACCCCGGAAACCGTGCGCGTGGTCCTGGAGCTGGAAAGCCTCGGCACATATGAAATCCGGTCCGAGGCCAACCCCTTCCGCGTGGTCCTGGACCTTTCCGGCGACAAGGCCAAGCCCCGGGGCGAAACCGCCGAGGCCGCGCCCGCGCCTGCCAAAAAGGATGCCTCGGCCCGGGAGGTCAAGGCCCCGGTCACGCCGCCGCCCCTGCCCGCCGCGCCGACCCCGAATCTGCGCCCGCCGACGGCTGCCCAGAAAAATGCCGGCAGCCTCCTGGAGCAGTTCGGCCTGTCCGTGCACACGGTCATGATCGATCCGGGCCACGGCGGCAAAGACCCGGGCGCCCAGGGGATAAACGGCCTGACGGAAAAGGACGTGAACCTGCGCTTTGCCCGCATCCTCGGCGAGGAGCTGCAGAAAAAAGGGCTCAAGGTCATTTACACCCGGGCAAACGACACGTTCATTCCCCTGGAAACCCGCACCGAAATGGCCAACTCCAAGGCGGCCGATCTTTTTGTTTCCATCCACTGCAACGCCCACGGCGATGCCGGCTCGGCCGGCCTTGAGACCTATTCCCTGAACCTGGCCACCACCCAGGAGGCCGTGCGCGTGGCTGCCCGGGAAAATGCCGCCTCCCAGAAGAAAATCAGCGACCTGCAAGCCATCCTGACCGACCTCATGCTCTCGGCCAAGACCGCCGAATCCAAGGATCTGGCCAAGCTGGTGCAAAAGCGGGCCATTTCCGGTCTGCGCGGCGACTACCACACCCGCGACCGGGGACCCCACGAAGCGCCGTTTTTCGTGCTGATCGGGGCCAACATGCCGGCCGTGCTCATCGAACTGGGCTATATCACCAATCCCGACGACGCCAAGCGGCTGGCCTCGGACGCCTATATGCGCGCCCTGGCCCAGGGCATGGTCGACGGCATCCTGGCCTATAAAAAACGCCTCGAACGCTACGCCAATCTTTAACCCACCCTATACCGCCATGCCTGCACAACATCCGCCCCAAAAGCGCCTCATCGTGGCCCTGGACGTGCCGACCGCCGCCGAGGCCCTGGCCCTGGCCGATTCCCTGGCCCCCCAGGTCGATTTTTTCAAGGTCGGCCTGCAACTGTTCCTCGACGCCGGCTTTGCCGTCTGCGACGCCCTGGCCAAGCGCGGGCACAAGGTCATGCTCGACCTCAAATTTCACGACATCCCGCAAACCGTCGCCCTGGCCACGGCCCAGCTGGCCAACCACGACATCGCCCTGGCCACGGTGCATGGCTATCCGCAGGTGGTGGCCGCTGCCGCCAAAACCAAGGGCAGGACCAAGATCCTGGCCGTCACCGTGCTGACCAGCCTTGGCCGCGAAGAGCTGGCCCAGTCCGGCTTCGCCGGCTCCCTGGCCGATCTGGTGCGCCTGCGGGCCGAGACGTCCCTGGCTGCCGGCGCGGACGGCATTGTCTGTTCGCCTCTGGAAACAGCCCTGGTGCGCAAGGCCGTCGGCCCCAAAGCCATCATCGCCACCCCCGGCATCCGGCCCCTGGACAGCGCCAGCGACGACCAGACCCGCACGGCCACGCCCCACGCCGCCGTCAAGGCCGGAGCCGACTACATCATCGTCGGCCGGCCCATCACCAAAGCCGCCAGCCCGATAACGGCCGCCCGGGAGATCCTCGACGAGATCGGATGAGCGCGGCGACAGAGTGTTGCGGGCCGGCAGCCCGACACAGAGGAGGGGGACGACGCTGGGCATCGTCCCCTTTGTTTTGGCTCAAGGCGGGAAAGCGCGGCCGCGCATGGCCGCCGGACAGTCTCCTGCCGACCGTGCAATCTCGGCCGCATCTCCCGGCCGGCTTCAGCCTCCGGCCGTCGCCCCGGCCATGGCTTGCTTTGCCGCTTCCCAGTCCTCGGGCTCGCAGAAATCTTTTTCGATGATTTCGAAAAATTCACCAGGCTCAAGGTGCAGAGCCGGCATGTCCGGATGTTTGCGTTTGAGCCAGGTCGGGGCCTCGCGGGCTTCGTCCACGTTGTCGGCGCTAAAGACGACCAGCGGCGTCCGGGACGTCGCACCGCACTTGTACAGCAGATACGATTTTGTCATGACACCCTCCGCCGGTTTGGCAGCGTACCCGGTCCAATCAAACGTCCTCCAGGAGGGGATTCCAAAGGGACGCAGTCCCTTTGGCCGCCGGAGGCATCCTCCGCCTTCCGCCTTCTCCTATTCTTCTCCCACGCACGGCGCGTCGGCCACGGGATTTCTCAGGACGCCGTAGCCTTCCAGTTCGATCTCGCAGACATCGCCGGGTTTGAGGAAATACGGGGGTTTCTGGGCAAACCCAACGCCCGAGGGGGTGCCGGTGACGATGACGTCGCCGGGAGAAAGCGTCATGGCCTCGGACAGGCTGGCAATGAGCGCGGCCACGCCAAAGAGCATGTCGGCCGTGGAGCCTTCCTGCATGACCCGGCCATTGACCCGGGTGGCCAGGAACAGGCCCCGCGCCCCGGGCGGCAGTTCGTCGGGCGTGCACAGCTCCGGCCCGAATGCGCCGGTGCCGTCGAAATTTTTGCCCAGAAACCACTGGGAGGTGCGGAATTGGTAGTCGCGCACCGAGCCCTCGTTGAAAAGCGCATAGCCGCCCACGTGGGACAGGGCGCGGGCCTGGGGGATCAGCCGTCCGGTTTTGCCGATGACGACTGCCATCTCTCCCTCAAAATCGAGTTTGGTCGAGACCGTCGGGCGCAGCAGCGGTTCGTTGTGGGCCACCAGGGTCGTGGCCATGCGGCCGAAAAAAGTCGGATAATCGGGCAGGTTTCGCGGATCGATCTCCACGGCGTGGTCCACGTAGTTAAGCCCCACGCAGATGATCTTGTCGGGATTGGGCACGGGCGGGAGCAACCGGACGGCTGAAAAGCGCATCCTGGCGGCATCCGGGGCCTTGGCGACGGCCGCGCACACGGCTTCGGCCGCTGCTTCGCCGCCGGCCAGAAAGGAGACCATATCGCGGGGCAGGCAGGGATCGGCCGCAGCCAGATCAACCAGCACGTCGCCCAGGCGCACGCCCAGGCGGGGACCGGCACTGTGCAAAAAGGTGACGAGACGCATGGGGACTCCTTCAGGGGCGATTTTTCACACTAGAAGGAGCGCCGGTTTCGCGTCAAGAATGGAACGGCCGGCCGCCATGACGGTTTGTTCATGGTGCGGCCTGCGAAACATCCGATCGCGGCAGGCGAAGGATGGCAGGCAGGCGGGAAAAGGCTTTTAGCGACTTTGGGGAAGGGGTTGGCCGCCGTCCAGCAGATCGGCCAGGGTGGACAAGGCCGCCAGGCCGCGGGCGTCGGGCAGGTGCAGGGCGGAGGACAGTTTGTCGAAGATGCTGGTTTTCTTTTTGGGGCCTTTGAAAAGCGGCACATCCCCGGTCAGCCCAAGCTCGGCCTTGAGGGAATCCACGGCTTCTTCCTGGCCGCCCAACTCGTCCACCAGCCCCAGGGCCTTGGCCCGCATGCCGGTCATGGCCCGGCCGTCGGCAATGAGCGCAATGGCTTCCTTGGAGAGCTTGCGTTCGGTGGCGACATCGCCGGAAAACTGGGCGTTGAGGTCAGTGATGAGGCCTTCCAGATAGGCGCGTTGCGCATCGCTTAGCTGGCGAAACGGACTGCCGGCGTCCTTGAGTTTCCCGGTGGTCAGGGACTCGAAATTGACCCCGAGCTTTTGCAACAGCTCCTGGGCATTGGCCAGCTGGGTGATGACCCCGATGCTGCCGGTGATGGTGCCGGGATTGGAGAAGATCCGATTGGCCCCGCAGGCGGCATAGTAGCCTCCCGAGGCGGCCACGGCGGAGAAAGACGCCACAACGGGCTTTTGGGCGGCAAGTTTTTTGACCGCCATGTACATTTCCTGGGACGGGCCAAAGGCTCCGCCCGGGGAGTTGATGCGCAGCACCACGCCCTTGACGGTCTTGTCGTCGCGCAGTTTGCGGATAAACGACACCACGTCTTCGGCATCGGCGATGGGTCCTTCGATGCGGACCAGACCCAGGCGGGCCTCGGGCTGGCCGAAGAGGGAGTCCCCTTCCTCGTCATGCCCAAGGACGCCAAAAGCGGCCGCGACCCCGAAAACCAGGATCACGGCCGCAAGCGCTATCAGGCACCCGAACAGAGCCGGGTGCCTGGCAGTAAAGGGCGAGTTAGCGTTGGGCATCCTCTTCCAGCTTCTGGCGCAGCAGCTCGCCCAGGTTGCTTCCGGTGTCGGAAGGACCGGCGGTGCGGAACTCCTTGGCCTTCTTCTTGTCTTCCTCGTCCTTGATAGACTTGATCGACAGGCCCAGGCGGCGCTCGTCAGCAGAGACGTGGATGACCTTGGCTTCGATCTCGTCGCCTTCCTTGTAGAGTTCAGCCGGGGTCTTGACCTTCTTGCGGCTGATCTCGGAGACGTGGACGAGACCTTCGATGCCTTCCTCGACTTCAACAAAGAGGCCGAAGTCGGTGATGTTGGTCACCGTGCCCTTGACCATGGCGCCGACCGGATAGGTGTCGGGCACGCGGGTCCAGGGATCTTCGGACAATTGTTTGATGCCAAGGGTGAACTTCTCGTTTTCCTTGTCGACGGTGAGGACCTTGGCCATGACGATGTCGCCGCTCTTGAACATCTCGCCCGGATGGCGGACCTTTTTGGTCCAGGAGATGTCGGAGACGTGGATCAGACCGTCAATGCCGTCCTCGATGCCGATGAAGATGCCGAACTCGGTGATGTTTTTCACCGAACCCTCAAGGATGGTGCCCTCGGGGTACTTCTCGGCCACGATGTCCCAGGGGTTGGGGCGCACCTGCTTCATGCCAAGGGAGATGCGCTTCTTGTCCGGATCAACGGACAGGACGACCACTTCGACTTCGTCGCCGACGTGGACCATCTGGCTCGGGTGGCGCAGTTTGCGGGTCCAGGACATCTCGGAGATGTGGACCAGCCCTTCAACGCCCGGCTCCAGCTCGACAAACGCACCGTAGTCCACAAGGTTGGTGACCTTGCCGGACAAACGGGTGCCTTCGGGATATTTGCCAGCGATGTTTTCCCAGGGATCGGCCACCAGCTGCTTCATGCCCAGCGACACCTTCTGCTTGTCCTGGTCGAAGGAAAGGACCTTCAGTTCCAGTTCGTCGCCGAGGTGCACCAACTCCTTGGGATGCTTGATGCGCTTCCAGGACATGTCGGTGATGTGCATGAGGCCGTCGAGGCCGCCGAGGTCGACGAACACGCCGTACTCGGTGATGTTTTTGACCCGACCGGTAACGGTCTGGCCCTCTTCGAGGGTCTTGAGGAGGTCTTTGCGCATGGAATCCCGACGCTCTTCCAGGAGCACGCGGCGGGAGACGATGACGTTGCTGCGACGGCGGTTGATCTTGAGAACGCGGAATTCGAATTCCTGGCCGACCAGGGCATCCATGTCGGGCACGGGGCGCAGATCGACATGGGAGCCGGGCAGAAAGGCTTCGACGCCGCCGAGATCGACCGTGTAGCCGCCTTTGATGCGACGCACGATCTTACCGCTGATGACGTCATCTTTTTCCTGAATTTCCTCGAGCTTATCAAAAAGCTGCATCCGTTTGGCCCGCTCGCGGGACATGATGATGGTGCCTTCGGATTCGTTCTTGGAGACGACGTACACGTCGATCTGGTCGCCAACTTTGACTTCCATTTCGCCGAGTGCGTCCAAGAATTCGCTGACGGGGATCTGGCCTTCGGACTTGAAGTTGACGTCCACCAGGACGTGCTCCTTGCCGATGCGAACCACGACGCCCGGGGTTATGGAGCCTTCTTCCAGGTCGCCGAAATCCTCATTGAGGTAATTTTCCAGCGCGTCCTCGAAGTTGACTTCCATATCCATGTTAGAATTGTTCTGCATTTCCTGAGTTTTGTCCATGAGTTGACCTCCAACGCGATCTATCCCTCTGAAAAGGATTTGTGGTAATAGCAGAAACACGGGCTGGGCACAACCGTAATGTGCCCCACCCCGCCGGATGAAAAGATCCGAAAAATCGGCCGAAATCCTGAGTCGAAAAGGGCTTGGATATCGAGGTCCACCCAGAGGGCGGCATAGGCTAAGGCCGCATCAATCTGCCTGATCGCGGACGATAGCACACTGTTTAGGCCAAAGATACCAGCGGAATTGGCGACAAGGCTGTTGGTTTGGGCCGCAACACCCGACCGCAACTGGAGATGCCGTCGGTTTCCCCGGGGAGCTTATTTGGGGAACCATTTGCGGTGTGGCCCGTGTTCTTTTTTGCGGACGGACGGGGAGGTCGCAATAGACTGTAAATCCAGCCCAAAATGGGCTGCCGGCTCCCGAATCGGGCGCAACCCGAGCCGTGAACGGTCCCGGCCAAGCCCTATTTCGTCCTTGACCCCCACCTGCGTCCATAAAAAATCGGAGAAAGCCTCGGGCCTGTTGCGGCCCCGGACACCCAAGGCCAGGAGTTTTGGCCCGGCCTAGGTCAGACTGACCAGATCGTAGTCCTTGGAGTCTTCGATGGTGGCCGTCACCATGGCCCCGGGGGCAACGCCCGGGCCGCTGACATAGGTCACGCCGTCGATCTCCGGGGCCTGGAACCAGGTGCGGCCCACGTGCAGGCCCGGCCACTCCGGATGCACGCTGTCCACCAGCACCTCCATGTCCGTCCCCACGTACCCTTCTAAAATATCGGCGCTGATCTCGCGCTGGGCGGTCATGATCGCATCCACCCGCCGCGCCTTGACGTCGCGGCGCACCTGCCCGGGCATGGCCGCCGCCGGCGTGCCGGCCTCGGCATGATAGGGAAACACGCCGACATGATGGAGCTTGGTCTCATTCACAAAATTGAGCAGCGTTTCAAAATGTTCCTTCTTTTCACCCGGCAGGCCCACAATAAACGTCGAGCGCAGGGCCGCCTGCGGGAAATGGCGGCGCACCCGCTCGACAATCACCTCGGCCGCCGCCGCCTTGGGCCGGCCCATGGCCGCCAGCATGTCCGGATGCACATGCTGAAAGGGAATGTCGAAATAGGGCACAAACGGCCGCCCGGCCCCGGCCAGATAGGCGAGCAGACTATCCGTCATGCCGGACGGATAGAGATAGAGCAGGCGCAGCCATTTGAGGCCGGCAAGCGGCAGGAGCGCATCGAGCAGGTGTTTGAGGCCGTCTTTCTGCCCCAGGTCGCGGCCATAGGCGGTCACGTCCTGGGCCACCACCACGATTTCCGAAGCGCCTTTTTCCAGGAGCCGCCTGGACTCTGCGACCAGGGAATCCATGGGCCGGCTGACCAGTCCGCCCCGGATCGAGGGAATGGTGCAGTAGCGGCAGGCGTGGTCGCAGCCTTCGGCTATCTTGAGATAGGCATACGACGGCGGCGTGCTGGCCAGCCGGCCCGTAGGGGCGGCCGGTTCCGCGCCCAGGGCTGCGGCCAGCCGGCCCGGGATCAGATCCAGCTCGGAGGGCAGGCCCCAGATGTCCACCTCGGGCAGGCCGTCGCGCAGGTCCTGGCCAAAGCGGGAAGGCAGACAGCCGAGCACCGCCAGCACCGGACGAGGGGTCAATTCGCGGATGGCCTCCGAGGCCTCAAGGATGGCGGCGACCGATTCTTCCACGGCCGGCGCAATAAACGAGCAGGTATTGATGACCACCAGATCGGCTGCGTCCGGGCTCTCGGCCGGAGTTGTCGCAAAGGGCAGGCCGCCGAGCACGGCCTCGGTGTCCACCCGGTTCTTGGGGCAGCCAAGGCTTATGGTGTGGACGCGGTATATCTTTGACATGGGTTTCGTTCCATCCTTGCAGGCAGTGTGTCGCCGGGCTACCATGGGAAGGCCCGGAAGGCAAAAGCAGCCCCGCGAGCGGCTGGGCCACTGCCGCCGCAGGCCGGAAAATTGAAGGAGTTTCGATGGATGCGACGTGTTCACCTGCCGCGACAACCGTTGTCCTGGCCACCCGCAATGCCGGGAAAATCAAGGAATTAAACGCCCTTCTCCACGGATTTGGCGTGACGGTGCTCGGACTGGCCGATTTTCCGGCCATCGGCGAAATAGCCGAAACCGGCGACACCTTTCTGGAAAACGCCCGTATCAAAGCCCAGGCCGTCTGCCGGGCCACCGGCCACATCAGTCTGGCCGACGACTCCGGGCTGTGCGTCGATGCCCTGTCCGGTGCGCCCGGGGTGCGCTCGGCCCGCTACGCCGGCGAGGACGCAACCGATGCCGCCAATAACGCCAAGCTCCTGGCTGCCCTGGCCCATGTGCCGGAAGCTGACCGGACCTGCCGTTTCGTGTCCGTGGTTGTGGCCGCTGCACCCGATGGCCGCGAACTGATTGCCGAGGGCGCCTGGGAAGGCCGGGTGGCGACTGCCCCGGCCGGAGTCGGCGGCTTTGGCTATGATCCGCTTTTTTTTGACCCGGCCGCCGGCAAGACCGCAGCCGAATTGACTGCCGCTGAGAAAAACGCCTGCAGCCACCGCGGCAAGGCCCTGGCCGGACTGTTGGCGCAGTGGCGCGATTGGCGCGCGTAAGATGAGGGGGAGAAAGGGGAGGCAGAAGACGCCTCCGGCGGCCGGGAACGAAGGCAGAAGATGCCTCTGGCGGCGGGGGGGATGATCCCCCCGAACCCCTGCAACGGGAGACGTTTGTAAAGGGGTTTTGGGAGTGACTGGCAAGCCGGTCGGCTGCGGACCGGCTTGCCAGGGCTGCGCTTGAGCACGCAATAAAAAAGCCCCCCGGACAGCGGTCCGGGGGGCTTTCTCGTCAAACGCCGGCGCTTATCGCCAGGCTTTATTCTTGCCGGAATAGCTGAAAATCTCGCGGATGGCTTCGTCTTTTTCCGTCCAGGGACCACGCAGGGCGGCGTCCTTGGTCGGGGCCACCGAGGTGTAGACGCGCTGGGTGTAGGTAATGTGGCCGACATAGGGCGTGTGGTCGTACTCGACCCGCTTGACCTCGGCCCCGAGCGAATCGCGGATGATGACGCGGTAGGTGGCTTCCCACTGGCTGCCGACCTGCCGGATCTTTTTGTTTTGGGCCGTGCCGACGCCCAGGCGGTCGAGTTCGTCAACCCACTTTTGGGCATAGCGCCAGAATTCGTCGCGAATGGCCTGGGGGACGTCGGTGGTGTTGCCGATGACGCCGGTCTTGCCGAAGGAAGCCCGCATCTTGTCGCTGACTTCGACTGTGGGCGAGGGGACGGCCAGGGGCTCGTCCTTGCCTTTCTTGCCTTTTTTGCCTTTGACCGGCTTTTCCTCGACAACGCCCGGGTCCATGGCTTCCTTTGACTTGCCTTTGCGGGCGGTCGCATCGGGCTTGATCGCCTCAGGGGCGGCAGCCAGGGGAGCGGGAGTCTTGGCCTGGGCCGTGTCGGCAGCTGCCGGCTGCGGCGTCTTGGCTCCCGGCGCGGCAACCGGCGCGGCAGCCGGAGCAGCGGTCTTCCCGGGGATGGTAAGGGTTTGGCCGGCCTTGAGCTTTTTAGCGTCGGCCAGTCCGTTTGCCGCCAGCAGTGCTTTGGCGTCCAGGCCGAATTTCTTGGCGATGACAGCCACGGTATCGCCCTTCTCGACCTTGTAGGTCAGGGGCTTGGGCTGTTCAACGACAATTTTCGGGGCAGGCCCGTCAGCAGGATAGATGGATAATCCGGCGGAGGCCACGCTGGTGACGGCGAAAATCAGGAGAGCGAGGGAGACAAGGATCTTGGAGGTGGGCATGGGGTTTTTCTCTCCGATCAAAATACAAGGCCAGACGCCCCGAAGGGCGTCTGGCCAGTGAGACGTCGAGTCTCAACTACATGGACTTGAACTTGATGACGCAACGACGGTTCAGAGCGCGGCCCTGAGCGGTCTTGTTGGTGGCGACCGGGTCGGACTCGCCGAAGCTGATGGTCTCGATGCGGCTCGAATCAATGCCCTTCTTGACGAAGAAAGCCTTGACGGAGTCGGCGCGGCGCTGACCAAGCTTCATGTTGTACTGCTCGGAGCCGATGGAGTCGGTGTGGCCTTCAAGGACGACCTTCATGCCGGTCTTCGACTTGATGATGGCGGTGCCTTCTTCAAGAACGGGCACGAACTCGGGCTTGATGTTGTACTTGTCGAAGTCGAAGTAGATGCTGCGGAAGACGACGATTTCGTCTTCGATCCACTCGTACAGGGCGCACTCAAGGAACTTCTCGCGGGCGGCTTCGTTACGAAGCAGCTCTTCGCCGAGCTCGATGCAGTTGCACTTGCCCAGAGCGGCAATGGCCTTCAGAACCTGCTGGCCATGCTTGCTGTCGGACAGGTCAACGATGTAGAAGCACAGGTTGTCGCCGTACTTGGCCTTCAGGGACTGGGCAACGGCCACGGGGTCGACGCCGCAGTTGGAATCGCCGTCAGAGAAGATGAACACGCCGGTCTTTCCGGAAAGGGTGGAAAGGGGCAGCTTGTCCAGATCTTCCAGGCCCTTGCCCATGGGGGTCATGCGGCCGTAGACGGTGTAGTCGGTGTTGATCTTTTCGATGGCGGGAGCCATGGTGGCCTGCTTGAACGGGGCCATCGCGGCGTACTCTTTGTACGGGGCGAAGGTGTACAGGCCGGCCTTGTAGCCAAGCTCGGGGGTCATCTTGTTGAGTTCACGGGCCAGGGACTTGGCCATCATGATCTTGGAGACGCCGCCAAACTGCACATAGCGCTGTCCCTTGTAGGAAAACGCCATGGAGCTGGAATGGTCGATAAAATAAATGAAGTTATCGACTTTCGGGACCTGCTTCTTCGCCATGGCCGGGCCGCTGAAGCCCAGCAGCAGGGCAACCAGGGCCACCAACAAAACTTGAAGTTTCTTGTTCATAACTCCCTCCTCGGAGATGTGAATGAGATTCACCCTTGCCAAAAAAAACCCTCATTAGCCTAGAACGGGAATTCGCCGCCCGCGGGGGCAAGGAATCCCCAGCCCCTCAAGTCGCTTAATTCGTTGAATTAATGACAGTCTGAGGCGCTTCCCTCTGTTCTCCAGTTAAAATATAGTTCATTTTTCTCCCAGGCGCAAGTGGATGCGCCCCCTTTCCTCAGCCACGGACCGATGCGAACCTGATCGGTTCGACCCCTATAGCATATTTTGCCTGAATGTGTACAAAAAAGGTCGCCGGCCATATCCCGGCAGGTAACGACCAACGTAGGAGCCACGATGTCCCGAACCCATGGTTTTTCCGTCCTTCGCGACGAATCCCTCGACGAATACGCTGCCCGGGCAATGGTGTTGCGCCACGACCGTACCGGCGCCGAACTCCTTTCCCTGGTCCTTGACGACGCCAACAAGGTGTTTGGCGCGGCTTTTCGCACCCCCCCGGACTGTTCCACCGGCGTGCCCCATATCCTTGAGCATTCCGTGCTGTGCGGGTCGCGCAAATACCCGGTCAAGGAGCCGTTTGTCGAACTGCTCAAGGGGTCGCTCAACACCTTTTTAAACGCCTTCACCTACCCCGACAAGACCTGCTATCCCGTGGCCTCGACCAATGTCCGGGATTTTTACAACCTGGTTGACGTCTATCTCGACGCCGTGTTTTTCCCGCGCATCCCCCGGGCCGTCTTTCTTCAGGAAGGCTGGCATTTCGAATGGAACCCGGCCGGCGAACTGATTCGCAGCGGGGTGGTCTTTAATGAAATGAAGGGGGTTTATTCCTCGCCCGATTCGGTTCTCGGCGAATTCTCCCAGCGCCTGCTGTTTCCCGACACCACTTACGGCGTCGATTCCGGCGGCGATCCCAAGGTGATCCCCACCCTCAGCTACGAGGCCTTCAAGGCCTTTCACGACACCTATTACCATCCGTCCAACGGCCGGTTCTTTTTTTCCGGCGACGACGATCCAACCGAACGGCTGCGCCTGCTTGACGACTATCTGGGCCGTTTCGAAGCCCGCCCGGCCGCCGTGTCGGTGGCCCGCCAGCAGCCCTTTGCCGCGCCCAAAACCGTGGTAATGCCCTACGCCGCCGCCCCGGGACAGGCCGATCGGGCCTTTGTCACGGTCAACTGGCTCCTCCCCGACGTGGCCGACCAGGATCTGGTCATGGTCTTTGATGTCCTTGAGCATGTGCTGATCGGGCTGCCGTCCTCGCCCTTGCGCAAGGCCCTGCTCGACAGCGGCCTGGGCGAGGATCTGGCCGGCGGGGGCCTTGAGACCGAGCTGCGCCAGATGTTTTTCTCGGTTGGTCTCAAAGGGATAAAGCCCGGCACCTCGGCTGCGGTGGAGCAGCTCATCGTCGACACGCTCACCCGCCTGGCCGCCGAAGGCCTGCCGGCCGACGCCGTGGAAGCCGGGGTCAATGCCCTGGAATTCTCGCTTCGGGAAAACAACACCGGCTCGTTCCCGCGCGGGCTGTCCATGATGCTGCGCGCCCTGACCACCTGGCTGCACGACGGCGATCCGCTGACCCCCTTGCGCTTTTCCGGTCCGCTTGGCCGCTTGAAAGCCCGTCTGGCCGCCGGCGAGCGGGTGCTGGAGGACGCCTTGCGCCTGTGGCTGCTCGACAACCCCCACCGCGTGGCCCTGACCCTGGCCCCGGACACCGAACTCGACGAACGTCGGCTGGCCGAGGAAAAGGCCGAACTGGCCGCCGTGGCCGCCGCCTTAAGCGACGCCGGCCGCACCGCCATTGAAGCGGATTTGGCCGCCTTGCGCCAGTTCCAGGATACCCCGGACGCCCCGGAGGATCTGGCCAAAATCCCCAGTCTGGCCCTGGCCGACCTGCCCCGGGACGAAGCGCCCATTCCCCAGCGCGTCGTGGCCCACGGCGAGGCCGAGCTGTTGCTCCATCCCCTGGAAACCTCGGGCGTGGCCTATCTGGATCTGGCCTTTCCCCTGGCCGGCGTGCCGGATCATCTGGTGCCGCTGACCCCGCTTTTCGGCCGGGCGCTGCTGGAGCTTGGCACCGAGCGCTATGACGCCGTGACGCTCACCCGGCGCATTGCCGCCAAGACCGGCGGCATTGCCCGCGAGGTCCTGGCCGCCGGCGTGGTGGACGCCGGTCCGGACGCCGTGGCCGCCCGGCTGGTGCTGCGGGCCAAGGCCACGGTGGAAAAGATGCCGGAACTCTATGATATCCTGTCTGAAATCATTCAAAAAACAGACTTCGGCAACCGCGAGCGGTTCAGCCAGATGGCGGTGGAGGCCAAGTCGCGCCTGGAGCGGCGGCTGGCTCCGGCCGGCCATGCCACGGCCGGATCGCGGCTGCGTGCCCGGTACACCCTGGCCGGAGCCACGGGCGAGCGGCTGCGCGGCGTGTCCCAACTGCTCTATCTGCGCCAGCTGGTGGCCCGGTTGGGGGATGACTACGAGGGCGTGCGGCGCGATCTGGAAACCCTGCGGGATCTGATTTTGACCCGTGCCGGGACCATGGCCGGGCTGACCGTGTCCGAGGGGGCGATGCCCGACATGGAGCGCTCCCTGGCCGCTTTCCTGGAAACCCTGCCCGCCGCTGCGGCGACGCCCCAGGCCTGGACGCGCCCGGAGTTGGCTGCGGCCGAAGGCATGGCCATTCCGGCCCAGGTCCATTACGTCGGCGTCGGCCTTGACCTCATCCCCACCGGCTGGACCTTTGACGGCGCGGATCTGGTGGCCAGCCGCTACCTGCGCATGGCCTATCTCTGGGACCGGGTGCGGGTGCGCGGCGGCGCGTACGGCGCGTTTTGCTCCCTGGACCGCATCGGCGGGCAGGCGGTCTTCGTCTCCTACCGCGACCCCAACACCGAGGCCACGGTCGAGATCTTCAAGCAGGCCGGGCGCTATCTCATGGACGCGGACTTTTCCGACGAGGAGATGACCCGGGCCGTGATTGGCGCGATCGGCGACATTGACGCCCACATGCTGCCCGACGCCAAGGGCCATGTCGCCCTGGCCCGGCGGCTGACCGGCGATACGGCCGAACGCCGGGCGGCCCTGCGCGCCCAGGTGCTCGGCGCGGGCATGGCCCGGTTCCGGGAGTACGGCGAAGCCCTGGACGCTGCGGCCAAAAACGCCTCGGTGGTGGTGCTGGGACCGACGTCGTCCCTGGACGCCCTGGGGGCGGCAGTGCCCGGTCTGTCGCGTCTCGACGTCCTGTAAGCCGGACGAGCCGGCCCTCGGCCCCAAATGCAAGAGCCGGGCGGAGACTCTCCGCCCGGCTCTTGCATTTGCCCGGTGTATCGAAAAAATGCTTAGGGATTGCGCAGATAGTGGGCGTCCATCCAGCCTGTGGCCCCGGATTCGAGCAAGGTCACGCGAGCCCAGCCGTTCTGATATTCGTACACCCGCACGGCCTGGCCGCGAAACACCACGGTGCGCACATCGCAGCTCGTGGACGGGCAGCTGCGGATATACACCGATTCGACGCTGACCACCCGGACATAGCCGGCGGAGGGCGGCGGGGTCAGGTCAATGGAGACGCTGCAACCGACGCTGACGACGGCGAGCAGCAGGAGCAGGGCAAAGGCCGGCAACAGACGTGTTTTCATAGAGTCCCCCTTCTGCATCAGTGTACGGATTTTGTTGTACAATGTGCCCGATGTCAGGGGGTCTGTCCAGGAATACCTTGACTTTCGGCTACAGTTGAGGCCACTCGCTTCCTATGGAACTCACGGTCCTTATCGACAACAACACGCTGACCGACAACTATCTGCTCGGTGAGCCGGCCTTGTCGCTTTATATGGAAGAGGGCGGGACCCGGGTGCTCCTTGATTGCGGCTACTCCGACGCCGCCTGCCGCAACGCCGCCCGGCTCGGCATTGATCTGGCCGCCATCGACGCGGTGGCCCTGTCCCATGGCCACAACGACCACACCTGGGGCCTTGTGCCCCTCGTGGCCTGCCTGACCGAACAGGCCGCCAAGGGACATCCTGGCCGCAAACCCCGGCTGGTGGCCCATCCCGAGGCCCTGGCCCCGCGCCGGATCGCACCCGGCGAACCCATCGGCTCCCTGCTTGGCTGCGAAGCCCTGGAACAGTGTTTTGACCTCACCCTGTCCGCCGACCCTGTGCCGCTGACCGATCGGTTGCTCTTTCTCGGTGAAATTCCCCGCCTGCTGCCCTTTGAGACCGCCCGCCCCATCGGTGAACGCCACGGTCTCCAGGGCCTTGTGCCCGACGAGCTGCCCGACGACACCGCCCTGGCTTACCGCAGCGACGACGGGCTGGTCATCATCACCGGCTGTTCCCACGCCGGCATCTGCAACATCGTCGAGCATGCCCGTCGGGTGACCGGCGTGCGCCGGGTGGCCGCCGTCATCGGCGGACTGCATCTGCTCGCCAATGACCCGGCGCTTTTTGCCGCCACCGCCGACTACCTGCACCGGGCCGGTCTGGCCGCCCTCTATCCCTGCCATTGCACCGGACTGGCTGCAAAGCTGGCCCTGGCCCGGATTGTTCCGGTCCATGAGGTCGGCTCCGGGCTGCGTCTTTCTTTCGCCTGAATTTCCCCCGCGTTGCCCCAAGCCGCCATTTGGCTTATCTTTCCCGGATCAGCCTGGGTTTGGTCAGAGCAAGGAGAATCCCATGTGGGACACAACCCCGCCCCGTCACGATATTTCGCGCCTTACCGAACACGATATCTACCTGTTTAAGCAGGGGAACCACTTCGATCTGCCCGACAAGCTCGGCTCCGCCCTGATGACCGTGGACGGCCAGCCCGGCGCCCATTTCGCGGTCTGGGCGCCCAATGCCAAAGCCGTCTCCGTGGTTGGCGATTTCAACGGCTGGGAACCCGAACGCCATCCCATGGCCGTGCGCCACGATGCTTCGGGCATTTACGAATGTTTCATCCCGGGACTCGGCAAGGGCGCGCACTACAAGTACCACATCACCTCCGCCGTGGCCGATTACCGGGCCGACAAGGGCGACCCCTTCGCCTTTTACTGGGAAACCTCGCCCAACACGGCCTCCATTGTCTGGGACCTTGACCACGCCTGGAACGATGCCGCCTGGATGGCTTCGCGCCAGGACAAAAACGGTTTTGCCGCGCCCGTCTCCATCTACGAGGTCCACCTCGGCTCCTTTCGCCGCGTCCACGAGGACCGCTACCGCTCCCTGTCCTATATCGAGATGGCCGACCACCTGACCGAACACGTGCTGCGGGCCGGCTTTACCCACGTCGAGTTCCTGCCCATCATGGAGCACCCCTTCTTCGGCTCCTGGGGCTACCAGACCCTGGGCTACTTTGCCCCGACCAGCCGTTTCGGCACGCCGCAAGACTTTATGACCCTCATTGACCGGCTGCACCAAAACGGCATCGGCGTGGTCCTCGACTGGGTCCCCTCCCATTTCCCGGCCGACGGCTATGGCCTGTCTTTTTTCGACGGCACCCATCTCTTCGAGCACGCCGATCCCCGCAAGGGCTACCATCCCGACTGGAACTGTTACATCTTCAATACCGGCCGGTTCGAAGTCCGCGCCTTCCTTATTTCCAGTGCGCTCTTTTGGCTCAAGCACTACCACATCGACGCCCTGCGCGTGGACGCCGTGGCCTCCATGCTCTACCTCGACTACTCCCGCCGCGAGGGCGAATGGATTCCCAACAGTCATGGCGGCCACGAAAATCTGGAAAACATCGACTTTTTGCGCCGCTTGAATGAAATGACCTACACCCGCTTCCCGGACACCGAAACCATGGCCGAGGAATCCACCTCCTGGCCCATGGTCTCGCGCCCGCCCTACCTCGGGGGCCTCGGGTTCGGCATGAAGTGGAACATGGGCTGGATGCACGATACCCTGGCCTACTTCGCCTTCGACCCCATCTTTCGCAAATACCACCACGGCCAGCTTACCTTTGCCATCTGGTACGCCTTTACGGAAAATTTCGTCCTGCCCCTGTCCCACGACGAAGTGGTCTACGGCAAAGGCAGCCTGCTCTCCAAGATGCCCGGCGACGACTGGCGGCGCTTTGCCAACCTGCGCCTGCTCTACGGATTCATGTACGGCCACCCCGGCAAGAAGCTGCTCTTTATGGGCGGCGAGTTCGGCCAGTGGCAGGAATGGAACCACGACGCCGAACTGCAATGGGAACTCCTCGAATCGCCGCCCCACCAGGGCATCCTGCAATGGGTGGCCGACCTCAACCGTCTGTATCGCACCGAGACGGCCCTGCACGAACGCGACTTCAAGGCCGAAGGCTTCGAGTGGATCGATTACCGCGACACGGAAGCCAGCGTCCTGGCCTTCCTGCGCCACGGCAAGACACCCGGCGACATGGTGCTCGTGGTGCTCAATTTCACCCCCGTGCCCCGCGAGAACTACCGCGTCGGCGTGCCCGTCCCGGGGCTTTGGCGCGAACTCGTAAACAGCGACGCCCGCAGCTACGGCGGCTCGGGACTCGGCAACGCCGGAGCCGTCATGGCCGACACGATCGAGAGCTTTGGCCGGCCCCATTCCCTGACCCTGACACTGCCGCCGCTCGGCGCGGTGTTTCTGAAGCCGGCGTAGGGGAGGGACATTCGGGACGCTGTCCCGGACCCTGCTGGGGCGTTGCCCCAGACCCCACCAGGGCGTTGCCCTGGACCCACCGGGGGGATCATCCCCCCGGACCCCCGGATAGGGGCGAGGGAGAGCGGTAAGCGGGTTGGGCGCATGGCCGGGGTGGGGGCGCGTCGAAGATGGGGTATTTCGTGCGGGCTTGCTGCCTGACCATGAAAATGTAATTTTGATCCCGTTAAAAGTTTTGGGGAGTGTCGGAGTTGGGACGGACCCATTGCTGCGGGCCGCTGGCCCGGGGTTCCCTCCCCCACATTCTCTCCTTTATTCCCACAAAAGGAGCCACCATGCAGCGTAGAGCCAGCGGCGTGCTCATGCACATCACCTCGCTTCCGTCCCGGTTCGGTATTGGCGACTTCGGTCCGGGGGCGCGGCGGTTCGCCCGATTTTTGACCCAGTCGTCCCAGTCGTACTGGCAGATTCTGCCGCTGACGCCGACGTCGACCTATATAGGCAATTCGCCCTACAGCAGTGATTCGGCCTTTGCCGTGAATCCGCTCTTGATCAGCCCCGAGCAGTTGGTTGCGGACGGCTGGTTGACGACGGAGGAGATCGAGGCGGCGGCCGTGGCGGGAAATCCGGCCGTGGCCGATTACGAACAGGCGCAAGTGAAGAAAGACGCCCTGTTGCGGCTGGCTTTTGGCAAGAACCGGGAGCGGGTGGGGCTGGATGCCGGCTTCACGATATTTTGCCGGGACGAAGCCGGCTGGCTGGATGATTACGCCCTGTTCCGGGCGGCCAAGCGGGAGCATGGCGAGGCCGGGTTTGGCGATTGGCCCAAGGCGTTGCGCGACCGCGACGCCAGGGAGCTGTCCGCCTTGTCCCAGCGCATGGCCGAAGAGATCGAGTATGTCCGGTTCGTGCAATATCTGGCTGACGGGCAGTGGAAGGCGCTTCGGGCCGAACTGCGCCAGGCCGACATCCAGGTCATTGGCGACATGCCCATTTATGTTACCGAGGACAGCGCCGACGTCTGGGCCAATCCCGGCCTGTTCAAGCTCGGTCCGGACAGGCGGCCGGTCCTGGTGGCCGGCGTGCCGCCGGATTATTTCAGCGAGACAGGGCAGCGCTGGGGCAATCCGGTCTACGATTGGCCGGCCCATGAAGCGAGCGGCTTTGCCTGGTGGCTGCGACGCATGGAGCGCACCCTGGCCCTCTATGACATCGTCCGTCTGGACCATTTCCGGGGCTTTGAGGCCTATTGGGAGATCCCGGCCAGCGAGAAGACGGCCGTTCGGGGCGAGTGGGTCAAGGCTCCGGGCCGGGCGCTTTTTACGGCCCTGACCCGGCGGTTTCCGGCCCTGCCGCTCATTGCCGAGGATTTGGGCGTCATTACCGCCGAGGTGCGCGAACTCATGCAGGATTTCGGCTTTCCCGGCATGCGCGTGCTTCAGTTCGCCTTTGGTTCAAGCCTCGCCGTGAACCGCGACGCGCCGCATAATTACAGCCGAAACAGCGTGGCCTACACCGGCACCCACGACAACAACACCACCCTGGGCTGGGCGCGCAGCGAATCCGGCAGCGAGGCTCTGGAGTCGCTTTACGCCTATCTCGGCCGGCAGATTCCCCATGAGGAAGTGCCTTGGGCCTTGCTGCGTCTGGTCATGGCCAGCGCGGCCTCCAAGGTGGTCGTGCCCATGCAGGATCTTTTGTGCCTGGGCGAGGGCGCGCGCATGAACATGCCGTCGGTGGCCAAGGGCAACTGGAGCTGGCGGGCCGTGGACGACCAGTTCGAGCCGGCCATTGCCGCGCGGCTGAGGGCCATGACCGGAATTTTCGGCCGCAACCATTGAGATTGGTTTTTTTGCCGGGCACGGCCAGACGGGACAGCGATATGCGTGTGTCCCGTCTGGCCGTGCTCTTTTGGGCGGTCCGTCTATTGGATCCGGTGATCCGGCGCGGCAGGCTTGCCGTCAAAGGGCGAGCGCTGCTCGGGGGAGGCTGCCGGCAGGGTGATGTTCTTGCTGATCTTGTCTTTTTCGTAGAGCTTGACCAGGGCGTCGATATCCACGTTGTCCAGTTCCAACCGCTTGGCCGCAGGGCCGGGGACGGCCCCGGAATAATAGGCGAGTTTGAGGGACCCCGTGGCCGCGTTGGCCTTGAGCTTGATCTTGACCTTGCCTTTGCGCCAGCGCAGCACCTCGGACCCATCGTCCATGGCCACGACCGGCTGGCCGTATTGCTCCACAAGCCGCTTCACCATGGCCTCACGTTCAATCAGGCCGTCCAGGCGGACAAAGGCTGCAAACAGTTTGCCCGAGGCAAAACCGTAGACCACCACCGGCGCTTGGCCGTTTAAACGGTAGCTCTCGGCAAGATTGACGGCATAGGTGACGTTGCCGTCTTTTTTCAGGGGCGTGAAAGAGGGCAGGGTGGCCAGGGGCGTGCCGAAAGCCGTTCCTGCAAATCCATCGGGCTGGCGCGCCATGGCCGTCCCTCCCAGCATGACGCACATCGCCAGGGCGATGAAAACGAATATCCCGCGCATATCCCCTCCTCACTTGGTATTGTCTTGCAGTAGCGTACCCTGGTCGACGAGCGCAAGCCGGATCGGCCCCAAATTCGAGACCATAGGGCAACAGGGCGTCGCAGGAGCGTGCAGGGAGCGTCTTACCTGGGTGCGTCCTTGGCGGCGGACGCTGCGCCTGCTGGTTCAATAAGGCGGACACTGACCCTGTCCCGGCCGTTATGCTTGCTTTCATACAGGGCCATGTCCGCATTCTTGATGAGAATGCCCATATCCCCGTCGGCCCTGGGCAGGATCGAGGAGACCCCCAGACTGATCGAAACGATTCCTTTTTCAGAAGCAGCATGCTCAATGGCAAGCGACTGCACGGCAAGGCGCATGGATTCAGCAAGTTTGCAGGTTGATGCAAGCGTGTCGCAGGTAATGACAGCGAATTCTTCGCCTCCGTAGCGGGCGACGACATCACTGCTCCGTTTTGCATGTTCCAGCAGCACGCCGGCGACAAGGCAGAGGCAGGTATCCCCCGACTGATGGCCGTAGTTGTCATTGTATCTTTTGAAATAATCTATATCAATCAGGATGAGCGAAATAGGGTGCTGGAGCCGGGCATATTCTCGCCATATATCCTCAAGACGTTTGTCGAAGTGCCTTCGATTGTATACTTGCGTCAATCCATCGACTGTGCTGATCTTTTGCAGTTCTTCATTTGCTTTCTCAAGATGCAGCGTGCGTTCTTTGACCTTGTCTTCAAGTTCGCGCGCGTAGTTTTCAAGCTGCCGGTAGGCTGTGCTGATATCCTGCGTCATTTGATTAAAGGAGCGCGCCAGCTCGCCAAGATCATCCTTGGCGACGATGTCGATAGACATGCCGTATCGTTTTTGACCGACCTCGGAAATTCCTCGTGACATTTTCCGTATCTGGCGAGTGTTCTGGAGTGCATACCAAACTGCGACGGAGATGCTCAGAAGGGCCAGAACCGCCGAGACGGCTATAAGCGAGTAGAGGGTGTCTCGCTGAAGGATATTGATTCTGCCAAGAATATGATCTTTTACTTGAAAAACTTCTTCCTCTGGAACAATTGCCACAAGATAGAGGGCCTCTTTTGTTATTGTAGGGCCGTTTCCCGCCCAGGCATTGTGGCCAAGCATGCGCTTGATGGAGATGAACTGGCCATTTTCCTGGCCGTCGTCGAACTGGTATGTTGCGAAATTTTGGACCCCGCCAATATTTTTGGCAATGTCAGCCAGCTCGGGGAGTCGGCTGTCTCTGAGAGTATAGCGGGAAATTGCAACGCCTGTTGCCTCGCCAGTGCTTCGCGACAGCTGCAGTTTTTCCGCGATGGCGTCTGTGACGCCCAAGACGTTGCCGTCGCTTTGCACGAGAAATGCGAAGCCGGTCTCGCCGATTTTCTCCTCGCTGACAATGTCCAGGATGTTTTTGATGTTGTAGTCCACGGCTGCTGTGCCGAAATTTGCCGTCCGGGCCGCATTCCAGAGGGGGGCAAAGAACGTGACCATCAGGCCTGTCCCGCCGGCGTCTTCATAAAGGGGCGTTACGGTGACCTGGCTGCGAAAATTGCCGATGGCGAAATCAGGGGTCGCAAGCCACCCGTTCCAGGCCTCGACAACGCCGGGAAAGAAATGGTCCCACCAGTTTTCCGCGTTGTGCCCCGGATATAGTCGGTCAAATATTTCCGGCATTTGCGCCCAGGGGGTCATGATCATGACTGGCGTTTCCTTGGGACCGCAGAGGTAATACCAGCCTTTGTCCACGCCGTTTTCTCCGATAACCTGCATGAGCATCTGGATTGGCGACATGAGGGCCACGTATTCTTGGGTGGCTCGGTTTATCGAGCCGACGGCGTCGTGAAGGTAGCCCCAGACGCTTAGGCTGATGTTGGTTTCGGACTTGGCAAGGTTTGACCAGTTCTTTTCAGAATTGTACACAAATCCATGGTTGATCCATGGATTTGTTTTTATTTCGCTGTCGATGTCGCGAGACGCTTTTTTATCAATCAATTGTTGGGCGGCTGCGCGCAAGATGTTCAGTTCGTCAAGTACTGTATTGATTTTGAATAAGACTTTCTCGGAAATATCAGTGCTTTTAACCTCAAGCATTTTGGTGTAAATGATGTTGAGAGAGCTTCCAGTCGTGTTTTCAACGCTGTTGTTGAGTGCATGCATCTTGTAAATGAGCAGCGTGATGGATATGATTGAAAAAAGTATGATGGGAACTGTTGATAATAGAACAATTTTTAACGTAAATAGTGATTTGTTCAAAGATTCCGTCTCCCTTGGGGTCGCTTCGTCGGCAGACATTTCCCATCCAGTATGTATGCCTCACATGAATTGCGCGCGAAAGCAAGGTTGTCTTCTTTTCCGTCAGCGGCAACGTCAGAGAGGCGTCAATGCATTCGTTCCCTTTGTTGCGTTGCCGGGATGATCTCGGGCTTGACTGCTTTGCGGACGCATCCCTTGAAGCTGCGTTGTCTTCGGAACCGGGAGGACTCCAGGCGCTTCCGGGCCAGACAGCAGCAGAGGATTTTGGGGGGGACAACGCCCCGCCCCGACGGGTTAAAACAGCGGCCTGGGAGCCTCATTGGTCGGCACGAGCGAACCGTCTGACGGCGGAGCGGCCTCGGGTTGTTGCTGCGGTGCGGGCGCTGCAGCCGGGGCCGGTTTGGCGGCTGGGGCCGGCTTTGGCGGCTCACCCTTTATGACGCGCTTTTTGGCGGGGCCATGGGGGGCTTCGCGGGGCGGCAGCGGCTTGAGATTGGGATTTTTGGCTGGCAGCCGGAAATCCGGTCCCACGGGTTCGCCGTGAAATTCCTTGATTTTCCACAGCAGGTTTTCATCGCGCACCAACCCGAAATAACAGCTCATGACCGCCTGCCTGGCCTGCCCGGACTGACGCCAGGTCAGATCGGCCACCACCCGCACGCTGCCCCGTTCGCCCTTGACCTGGATGTCCATGGGTTCACGCCAGGCCAGATGCAGGCCCATGCGCTTTTCCTCAGCGATGACAGCAGGTAATTGTTTGGAGAGTTCGCCGCCCCGGATCGGGCGGATGGCGTTGCCGAGAAGCGGCACGTAGCGGGCGTCTTCGGTCAAAATACGCAACATGGCCTTGCCGTCGCCGCTGGCGGCGATGTCGGGATAGCGCTCCATGAAGTCGTGGATGTTTTTGGCGTCGGCCGAGTCAAACCCTGTGGGTTTGGCCGGGGCGTCGTGTTTGGGCTTGGCGGCGCACCCGGCCACAAGCGCCAGCAGGCAGCAGGCGACAACGGCCAGCAGCCGCCGGAGGGTCGCAAGCGGCGTCCGGTCCGCCCTGCGCCGGGGCAGGGTCTCATGGAAAGCAGCGTGTCGCGTCATACGCCCTCCGGGTTGGGGGTGTCCGCTCAGGCCGGTCCTTTGGCCCGGGGCAGCAGCAGCCGGTAGGAGCGCAGGCCGTGGACCATTTCGCCAAAGAGCCGGCCGCCGCATCGGACAAAGCATAAAAGCGGCAGGAAGCCCCAGGACTGGCTGGCGTAGAGCACCCGGCGCAGCCGGTGCGACCAGATGAGTTCCGGCAGGATGTCGCGGTTAAGCCCCTGGCCGTAGACCGCGGCCGGATCGGCGTTGCGGGTCAGCGCGGCGCTGACCGCCTCGCCGGCCAGTTCGCCGCTGTGCAGGGCGTAATAGATGCCCTCGCCAAAAAGGGTTTCGACCAGCCCGGCCGCGTCGCCGGCCAGCAGGGTGCGGCCGTGCCAGGGCGTTTTGATGTAGTTGCCGTACGGCAGTCCGTGGCCTTTGGCTGCGTCGGCCAGTCGCTCCGGCAGTCCGAGGAAGGCCACGAATTCCCGGAGTTTGGCCCGAAATTCCCGGCCATGCCGGGCGCTGTGCCCGCCGATGCCGATGATGAGCCTGTCGGCGTGGGGGAAGACCCAGCCATAGCCGGCCCGCAGAAAACCGGCATAGACCGTGGGATGGTCGGCCGAGAGGTCGGGATGGACGGCCCCGGCCAGAAGCGGATCGGTGCGGGGCAGGGAAAATTCCAGGGCCCCGCCCATGCCGGCCTTCCAGGCGGCGCTGTCAAAGGGGCAGGCCCGGCGCACCAGACTGGCCGCGCCGTCGCAGCCGATGACGTAGCGGCCGCGAAATTCCCGGCCGTCGTCCAAGCGCACCACGCCGGCCAGGGGATCGACAAAGGCGACATGGCTGCCCAGACGCACGTCGGCTCCGGCCCGCACGGCTTGATCGAGCAGATGCTTGTCAAACACCCGGCGGCTGGTGAAATGGAAGGGATAGAGGGTCTCGCCGCTGGCAATGATGCGGTCCCGGAAGCGGATGGCGTAGCCGGGCTGGGCGGCGTTGAACACGCCGGAAGCGAGCAGGCCTTCGGCCGTATCGCCGTAGACCCGTTCCAGCACGTCCACGGCCTTCCAGGTGAGCAGCCCGGCGCACAGCTTGTCGCGGGGAAATTCGGCCTTGTCCAGCACCAGGACGCGTACGCCCTTGCGGGCCAGCACATGGGCGGCAGTGGACCCGGCCGGGCCGGCCCCGATAATGACGGCATCGTGGGTTTCAATCATGGGGTGGGTATCGCGGCTAGAGGTTGCGGCGGCAAAGGGCCGTGCCCGTTGGTTGCCATGGAGCGTCGCCCCGTCTACACAGCCGGGGATCATACCTGCGACAAGCCCGTCGGGCAATCCGCCGGCAAGGTCAATTCGTGATGCAAAAGCCCCTGTTTGATGCGGCCGTATTCGATTTCGACGGCACCCTGGCCGAACTGGTCCTCGATTTTACGGCCATGAAGGCCCAGGTGGGCCGCGTGGCGGCTGGCTTTTTGCCCGACGTGCCCACGCCAAACGGCCTGCCGGCCCTGGAATATGTCCGGTTTCTGGCCGAGGCCATCGGTCGGGATTCGCCCCAGGCCGCTGCCCGGTTCGAGCTGTTCGCCGCCCGGGCCATCATGGACCAGGAGATCGAGGCCGCCCGCGCCGCCCGGCTCTTTGACGCCACCCGTCCGGCCCTGGCCGCCCTGGCCCGGTCCGGAATCAAGATCGGCATCATCACCCGCAACTGCCGGGCCGCCGTGGACATCGTTTTCCCCGACGCCGCCGACTTTGCCGGGGTGATCCTGGCCCGCGACGACGCCCGCCACGTCAAACCCGATCCCCGCCATCTCCTCGACGCCCTGGCGTGTCTGGACGTGCCGCCCGCCCGGGCGCTCATGGTCGGGGACCATCCCATGGACGTGGCCACGGGCAAGGCCGCCGGCGTCCGCACCGCCGCCCTGGCCAGCGGCCGCATTCCCCTGGCCGAACTGGCCCGCCACGACCCGGACTATCTGGCCGACGATGTGGCCGCGTTGGTGGTCCTGCTGGCGTAGGGGGGAGAGAAGAAGAGCGGAGGAAAAATCGGGGCGCTGCCCCGAACCCCGCCGGGGGGAGGGTAGCCCCCCGGCCCCCGGCTAGGGGGATGGCAGCCCAAGTGAGACGCCCCGCCCCTTCGAGGGCGTGCAGGCAGGCGGTGGCAGGCGAAGGACGCCGGGTAGGCTGCAAGCGGATGGGCCGGCATGGCCGGCGGCATGCCCCGGAGCGACGCCGGCCGTTTACTGCGCGCCGCGCCCGTCGCCGCAGACCTTGAATCGCTCCCGTTTCCTCTCCACCACTTCCTCCCAGGTCGGCTCGGCCCAGGGCAGGGTCGTCTGGCGCGCGGGGGTGATGATCACCGATCCCCGGGACCAGCCGGCCACGTCCACCCGCGCCGGCCCGGCAATGGCCTTGGCTTTGGGGTTAAACGAGGCCATGAACGCGGCCGCGTCGATAACGGCCGCGTCGTCCCAGTCCACGCCGGGCAGGCGTCTGGCCAACGCGAGCGGACCGGGCAGGTCGCGCACCTTAAAAAGCATATCCTCCGGGCCGACCAGGGCTTCCAGGGCGTCGTTGTCGGCCCGGTTGCGGCCAATGGCCAGCCAATGTCCCCCGGCCCAGTACTGCCGGCCGATATTGGCCAGTTCGAAATCCGCCGGCCGGGGGGCTTTACTGTGCATGAAAAGCGGCAGGAAGCGCCGGGCCGAGGCCTGTTCGGTCAGGAGACACCCCCGGCCGGCGTGGGGATTTCCTTCAAGCCATAGACCTCGGCCAGATCCATCTGGTCCTTGCGGCCCCGGCCGTTCATGCCGAAGAGCTTTTCCCGGTCAACCAACCCCGAGGTCTCCGGCTCGGTCTCGGCCAGCCGCTTGGCGCACAGCGGCCGCAGCAAAATGCCCTTGGTGTCGGAGTCGCGGATGATGATGTTCAGGGCGTCCACCCGCTGGGACATGGGCCGCTGGCCCACCACCTCGCCGGAAATGAGAAAGGTCGCACCGTAGGTGGCGAGCAGTTCCTTGGCGTGGCGCAGCATGAGGATCTTGCAATCGATGCAGGGATTCAAGGACTTGCCCAGGCCGTGGTCCGGGCCGGCCGAGAGCATGTTGACGTAGGCCTCGGACACGTCCACCGGGATGATGTCCAGGCCGTAAATGGCCTTCCAGTGCTCGATTTTGTGCGGTTTGCCGAAAAAGGGGCTGACGAAATGCAGGCCCAGGACGCGAAGTCCCTGAGCGGCGATGGTCTTGGCGGCCAATATGCTGTCGAGGCCCCCGGAAAAAAGGGCCAGGGCGTGGTATGATTTCATGCGGCGTAGCTAAAGCCTCCCGGCCGCCGTGGCAAGGGGCAATCGCCGGGCCGGGGCGTGGGGCTGCCTTTCCGGCGCAGCGAATTCACCGCATGGTCCCGGTTTTGTCACCCGTGCACAACATGGACCGTCTATCTGCTTACGGCCCGGACCGCAGCCCCCTGCGGCCGGGAAACGGGCAGGTCCGGCCCCTCCGGCCTGCGGGAGACAGCGCCATGTTAGAGCATATGCCCCCGGCCGCTTCGGCCGCTGCGATCAAGGCCCTGCGGGCCAAGCTCGACGCCCAGGAGGAAAGCCTCGCCAATTTTCAACAGGTGCTTGGAGACATCGAGTCGGTGTTCGGCCGGCTCCAGCGTTGCCTGGCGGCCTTTCACACCGGCCTTGATGCTTTGAACTGGGAAAAGAAGCGGTTGCCCATTTACAAGGCAGAGAAAAAACCAGCCTCCCGCCGGCTGTCCCGTCACCATCAGCCCGCCCCCCATCTGTCCGCCCATCCCGCCCCTCGTCGTCTTCCGTCCTGAGCCCATCGTTCGCCCTATTGGCCGCCGTCCAGATTTCTCCTGAGACGGCGGCAGGATGGCGTTGCCCAAAGGGTGTCGGGCCGGCTGAGCAGGTCGCTGTCGCCGCCGGCCCCTGGCGTCGTCGAAGTTGCCGGGCGGCAGGCTTTTTGCTAAGTGCTCTCCTTTGCGCCCCAACAATCAACGCCAGGAGCATGGCGATATGGCCCGTAAGCCCGCGTTAAGCCCCGAAGATTTCCGCAACGAAGCCCTCGCCACCGCGCTGACCACCATCGAACGCAAGCACGGGGCGGGCGCGGTCATGCGTATGGAAGATTCGGCCCACGTAAAAATTCCGTCCATTCCCACCGGCTCCATCGGCCTCGATCTGGCCCTGGGCATCGGCGGCATCCCCAAGGGCCGCATCACGGAAATTTACGGCCCGGAATCCTCGGGCAAGACCACGCTGGCCCTGCACATCATTGCCGAATCCCAAAAGCTCGGCGGCACGGCCGCGTTTATTGACGCCGAACACGCCCTGGACGTCAACTACGCCCGGCGGCTTGGCGTCAACACCCCGGAACTGCTTATTTCCCAGCCCGACTACGGCGAGCAGGCCCTGGACATTGCCGATCTGCTGGTGCGCTCCAACGCCGTGGACGTGGTGGTCATCGACTCCGTGGCCGCTCTTATTCCCCAGGCCGAACTCGAAGGCGAAATGGGCGAAACGCAAGTCGGCGGCCAGGCCCGGCTCATGTCCCACGCCATGCGCAAGCTCACCGGCACCATTCACAAATCCAATACGTCGGTGATTTTCATCAACCAGATCCGCATGAAGATCGGCATGACCGGCTACGGCAGCCCGGAAACCACCACCGGCGGCAATGCCCTCAAATTTTACGCCAGCATCCGCCTGGACATCCGCCGCATCCAGACCCTTAAGGACAAGGAAGAGACCTACGGCAGCCGCTGCCGGGTCAAGGTGGTCAAGAACAAGTGCGCCCCGCCGTTCCGCGAGGCCCTGTTCGACATCCTCTACGGCACGGGCGTGTCCCGCGAAGGCGAACTCATCGACATGGGCATCGAAGCCGGCATCGTGGACAAGTCCGGCTCCTGGTTCGCCTATGGTTCCGAACGCCTGGGCCAGGGCCGCGACAATGTCCGGGCCTTTTTGCAGGAACATACCGACATCCGCGACCAGATCGAAGGCAAGCTGCGCGAACACCTGGGTTTTGCCGAATACACACCGCCGCCCACCCCTGAAACGCCCGAAGTGATGGAAGAAGAAGACGGCATGTAGGTGAGCGGCAGGAGGAAGAGTGCCTCCGGCGGCCGGGGGGATGATCCCCCCGGACCCCTGCAAAGGGGAGAATTTTTAAAGGGTTTTTTGGAGTTGACTGGCAATCCGGTCGGCTGTGGTCCGGGGCAAGCGGAGCGTACGTCTGACGAGACCCCCCGTTGTTTTGGCGGCCAGGGCGTTGCCCCGGACCCCACATTGGGGGGGCGTGCTGCTGGCAGAGAGCTACGGCAAGACCACGGGCGCTTTATTGAACAGACTGCTCCCGCCAACTGAGCGGGCAGCGTATGAAATTTACACCCCACCCCGTACAGGGGGTTCGGGGGGGATGATCCCCCCCGATGGGGAGGGTCCGGGAGGGGCAACGCCCCTCCTGGCTCTTCGTCTTTACTTTTCGAGGAAGATGCGGGGGATGTGATTCCTTTGATCTTCCATCCCCATGCGGAGGCATAAAAACAATGATGACGGCTACCGAGATTCGCGCCAAGTTTCTGGAATTTTTCGCGTCCAAGGGACATCAGGTGGTGGCGTCGTCGCCGCTGGTGCCGCGCGAAGACCCGACGCTTCTTTTCACCAACGCCGGTATGGTCCAGTTCAAGAAGGTCTTTCTCGGCCAGGACAAGCCCGGGTACGTGCGCGCCACCACCTCGCAGAAATGCCTGCGCGTCGGCGGCAAGCACAACGACCTGGAAAACGTCGGCCGCACCGCCCGCCATCACACGTTTTTTGAGATGCTCGGCAACTTCTCCTTTGGCGACTACTTCAAAGAAGACGCCATCACCTTCGCCTGGGAATTTTTGACCGAGGTCATCGGCCTGGACAAATCCCGCCTCTACGCCACGGTCTACCTCGACGACGACGAGGCCCACGGGCTGTGGAAAAAGATCGCGGGCCTCTCCGACGACCGCATCTTCCGCCTGGGCGACAAGGACAATTTCTGGTCCATGGGCGACACCGGCCCCTGCGGTCCCTGCTCCGAGATCATGTACGACCGGGGCGAGGAAGTGGGCTGCGGCCCGAACTGCGGCATCGGCAAGTGCGACTGCGACCGCTATCTCGAAATCTGGAACCTCGTCTTCATGCAGTACGACCAGATCGAGCCGGGCAACCGCGTGTCCCTGCCGCGTCCGAGCATCGACACCGGCATGGGCCTGGAGCGCATTGCCGCCGTGGTCCAGGGCGTGCATTCCAATTTCGACATCGATCTTTTCCAGGCCATCATCGCCTCCGCCGCCACCATCGCGGGCGTGACCTACGGCGACAACGACGAGCACGACACCGCCCTGCGGGTCATCGGCGACCACAGCCGCTCCGTGGCCTTTCTCCTGGCCGACGGCGTCATGCCCTCCAACGAGGGCCGGGGCTATGTCCTTCGCCGGCTGATCCGCCGGGCCTTGCGCTTCGGGAAGCTCATCGGCCTGTCTGATCCGTTCCTCTACAAAACCGCCGGCGTCGTGGTCGACGTCATGGGCGAGGCCTTCCCGGAACTGGTCGCCAGCCGCGAATTCATGGAGCGGGTGGTGCGCGAGGAAGAAGAGCGCTTCGGTGTGACCCTGGACAAGGGTCTGGCCATCCTGGCCGAGGAACTCGACCGCATGACCGCTGCCGGCGAGACGGTCATCACCGGCGACTTCGCCTTCAAGCTCTACGACACCTACGGCTTCCCGCTGGACATCGTCAACGACGTGGCCGGCAAGCGCGGCATCACGGCCGACGAGGACGGCTACAAGGCCTCCATGGCCGAGCAGAAGGCCCGGGCGAAAAAAGCCTGGAAGGGTTCCGGCGAAACCGATCCGGCCGTGCTCTTTTTGGAGCTGCTGGAATCCGGCATGAAGTCCCGCTTTGTGGGCTATGACCAGCTGACCGCCGCCAGCCGGGTCAATGCGCTTATTTCCGCCGAAGGGCTGGCGGTCGAACGCCTGGTGGCCGGAGAAACCGGCTACATGGTCTGCGCCGTCACCCCCTTTTACGGCGAATCCGGCGGTCAGGCCGGCGATGTGGGCAAGGTGACGACCCTGACCGGCGACGTGGCCGTGCTTGGCACCATCAAGGCCGGCACAGAGCTGACGGCACACCATATCGAGGTGAAAACCGGCGAAATCCTGCTCGACCAGGAAGCCGAGCTGGCCGTGGACGCGGCCGTTCGCGCTGCCAGCGCCCGCAACCACACCTGCACCCATCTGCTCCACAAGGCCCTTAAAAACGTGCTGGGCGGCCACGTCAATCAGGCCGGTTCGCTGGTGACGCCCGACCGGCTGCGCTTCGACTTCTCCCATGTTTCGGCCATGACCGCCGAGGAACTCTCCCGGGTGGAGGACGAGGTCAACGCGGCCATCCTGCTCGACGCCCCGGTCGTGACCGAGGTTCTTGGCATTGAGGCGGCCCGGGCCAAGGGGGCCACCGCCCTTTTCGGCGAGAAATACGGCGACGAAGTGCGCGTGGTCGACGTCCAGGGCGTGTCCATGGAACTGTGCGGCGGCACGCACATCAAGGCCACCGGACAGGCCGGGAGTTTCTACATTTTATCCGAGTCCGGCGTGGCTGCCGGCACCCGGCGCATCGAGGCCGTCACCGGCGTCAATGCCATCAACCATGTGCGGGCCATGCGCGGCGAACTCGACGAGACGCTTAAAACCGTCAAGGCCAAGCCGGGCGAACTGGCGGCGCGGGTCAAAAAGCTCCTCGACGAGATCAAGGCCCTTGGCAAGGACAAGGAACAGCTGGCCGCCAAGCTGGCCTCCGGCCAGGGCCGCGACCTCATGGCCGGCCTGGAAGAGGTCAATGGCGTGCCGCTGCTGTGCGCCCGGGTGGACGCGCCAAGCGTCAAGGCGCTGCGCGAAGCCATGGACGATCTGCGCAGCAAGCTCCCCTCCGGCGTCATCGCCATCGCAGCCGAGCAGGAAGGCGGCAAGGTCAGCCTGATCGTTGCCGTCAGCAAAGACCTGCATGCCAGATTTACGGCTCCGGTGCTGATTAAGGACGCGGCCGTGGCGGTTGGCGGTTCCGGCGGCGGCCGGCCCGACATGGCCCAGGCCGGCGGCACCAACCCGGCCGGCATCGACGAAGCCCTGGCCAAGGTCAAGGCGGCCGTGGCGGGGGAGTGAGGGGAGCAGAGAAGAGAAAGAATGCCTCCGGCGGCCGGGGGGATGATCCCCCCGGACCCCTGCACTGGAAGAAGTTTTCAAGGGGTTTGCGGCGCTGGTTGTGCAGCGGTGCGCCAGCTGGCGGGTGCGCTGGATTTTTTGAGCAAGACGAAAGGCGGTTCCAAGCGGGGGCCGCCTTTTTTGCGACCCTCCGCCGGTATCGGGTGGGAGATTGCCTGAAGAAGGGCCAGCACGCCTGGAGTTGCGCTTTTCAAAGCAGGATCAGCCCCGCAGGTTTCGCTTGGCAACGCCGTGAAGGCACACTATTTGTTGAACAAATGCCTACGTAACCACAGCCTGCGCCCGATCATGGAGTCGCCATGCCGCCGCTTCCCGAAAGCCACCTGCCCTATACCGATAAGTATTTCATCCGCTCGCGCCTGATCCTTGCGCGCGAAGGGCTGAGTCCCCGGGCGACCATACAGGTCTTTTTCCGCAACGGGCCGGGCGTTCTCCAGGGCGTGGCCGAGGCGGCCGAGCTTTTTCGCGCCTACTCGCCCCTGGCCGAGCATGGCGGCACAGTCATGGCCCTGCCCGACGGCAGCCCCTTTTCGCCGCTCGAACCGGTCATGCACATCGAAGGCCCGATCCAGGATTTTATCGAGCTGGAGACCATGTATCTGGGCGTCCTGACCGCCCGCACCAGCCAGGCAAACGGGCTGGCCGCGCCGGATCTGGCGGCGGTTGCGGCCAAGGCCGGGGCCATTCGCCGGTTGGTCCCGGACAAGGGACTGATGTATTTCGGGGCCAGACACTGGCACTGGTCCATGGAGGCGGCCATCAGCCGGGCGGCCGTTGCGGCCGGGTTTGATTCCTGCGCCACGGATGCCGGAGCGGCTGCGGCTGGCCTCGCGGCTGGCGTTGGCACCATTCCCCATGCCCTCATTCTGGTTTTTGCCCACCATGTCGGACCGGAGCACGCAACGCGCGAGGCGACCCTGGCTTTTGACCGCCACATCGAACCCGAGTGCGGCCGCATCGCCCTGGTCGACACCTTTAACCACGAAATTGACGATGCCCTGGACACGGCCCGGGCCTTGGGCGACCGCTTGCAAGGGGTGCGCCTGGACACGGCCGGCGAGCTTATGGCCCAGGGCGGGACACCCTTTGACGGCCGCGCCTTTGTCACGGGCCAGGGCGTCACCGTGGCCGGCACGCTGGCTCTGCGTCGGGCGTTGGACGCCGCCGGGTTGCAACACGTCGGCATCGTGCTCTCCAGCGGCTTTGGCAATCCGGCCAAGGTGGCCGCCTTTGCCGCTGCCGAACGCGAGCATGGCCGGCTTTTTGATTCCCTGGGAATTGGCGGTCTGTTTGACGCCTGGTGCGCCACCGCCGACATCGTGCGGATCGAGGGCCGGGATCTGGCCAAGACGGGCCGGGGCTACCGGGCCAATCCGCGTCTGCAACGCATCCTTTAGCCAATGGCGGTCGCTGTGGGAAAACTGTTTGTCATCGTCGATATGCTCAATGATTTCATCAAGCCGTCGGGCAAACTGTATTTTGCCAAAGGCCAGGGCGTGGTGGACCCCATCGTCCGGCTTCGGGCCGCCTTTCGCGCCGCCGGCTGGCCGGTCCTGTATGTGAACGATGCCCACCCGGAGGATTCCGAAGAGTTTGCCTCCTGGCCGCCGCACTGCGTCATGGGCACCTGGGGGGCGCGGATCGTCGACGAGCTCCAGGCCGGCCCCGGAGACATTGTGTTCCATAAAGACGCCATGTCATTTTTGGCCCATGCCCCGGCAGAGAATCTTCTGAAGGCCTTTGGGGCAACCCATCTCTACATGGCCGGCGTGGCCACGGAATACTGCGTGCAGGCTTGTTCCCTGGACGCGCGGGCCAGGGGACTGGCTGTCACCGTGGTCCTGGACGCCATCGCCGGCGTGGACCTGCATGAAGGCGACGCCGACAAAGCCCTGGAGACCATGCGTCAGGCCGGAGTCGCGTTTACGGACACGGCAGCGCTTCTTGGGCAATTGGGCTGAGGGCGTATGGCTGCATCTGGAGAATCGAGCTGTTGTGGAGTGGGCAAGGCCATGCGCGTTATCGATCTGGACCAGTGGGAACGGAGGGAGCATTTCCAGTTTTTCCAGGGCCGGCGCAATCCCTGTCTGGCTGTCACCGCACCGGTGTCCGTCGAGAACCTGACGACCTATAGAAAGCGGTGCGCCGGGACAAAGCCGCGACTGTCGGATTGCCTGTATTACGCGATCATGCAAAGCGCCAACAGCGTGCCGGAACTGCGTTTGCGTCTGGTTGATCTGCGGCCGGTGGAGTTTGACACGGTTAATGCCGGGTTCACCTATGTGCCGCAGGGGAAAAGCCTTCATGCCAATTGCGTGGCCGGGTATGCTACGGATTTTGCCCGGTTTGCCGCCGCATTGGACGCGGCCCGGGCTGCGGCCGACCTGCGCCCGACCCTGACTCCGGCCGGCGCGGAAGGCCAGGGCCTTATTTACATGAGCAATCTGCCGGAGGTGGCCTTCACGGCCCTGTCCAACCCCTGGGGCGACCCCTGGCAGGATTCCGTGCCGCGCGTGGTCTTTGGCAAGATCGACCCTGGTCTGTTGACCCTGCCGGTGGCGCTGGAAGTGTTGCACAGCTTCGTGGACGGCCGGCACGTGAGTCTGTTTTGCGAGCGGTTGGAAGCCGTCCTGAGTGAACCGGAGGGCGTGTTTTCGGGGGTCTGACGCCTGCAAGGGGGAGGGGGCCCCGGCCCTTCCGGTCCTGTTTCGAGCGCCCTTCACACGGGAAAAACGCTGCCGATCGCTCCCTGGCTGGCTACAAACCCATCACGGCTCCTGGCTGCCCTCGTTTGCAACGTCCCTGGCCCGCAACAGAATCCAGGATTGGTGGATCATGAGCGCGGCGCTTGCGAACAAGAACAGGGCGCTGATGGAGAAGAAAATATCCTCTATGTTGTCCGTGTCGATGATGGCGTCCGGGATTTTGATGCAGGCGACGCAGATCTCCATAAAAAGGCCGAGCAGGAGATAACAAAGCCCGTATTCGTGGCAGATGTGGTCTATCCTGCTCTGAAAGGGCGTCTGGAACTCGGGATAGAGCTTGAAGATGCCCATGAACGACTGGCGTTCCTCAATAGCGACGCCGTAGCCGATGAAAATGACGCCAAGATATTCTGCAATGTTCTCAAGTTCCGAGGTATGGCTGGCCGCATCATAAATCATCGGGAGCATGACCCAAAGCGAGATGGCGGACAGCCCCGTCAGAAAGATGTTGAAGGCGATAATGCCATGGCGACTGGTTAGAGCCAGCAGGATTTTTGATAAAAAACTGAAGTGTTTGCGGGCGGGCATAGTGACCCCTGTCTCCTTGTTTGCGGCCGGATTTCTGCGTGTTCCCGTTTGCCCGTTTCGGGCGATTTTCCCGCTGCACTCCGGCCCCGGGCGTCGATGCCGGGCCGTTGCCACCGACGCGCCAGGGGCAGGCGCTGCGGCGACGGCATCGCCCGGCAGACCTGTGCGGCCTGGGCCGCTTACGCCATAAACCCAGCCAACGCCTCCAAATACACCTCCGGCTGCTCCAGATGGTGGCTGTGGCTGGCGTCCTCGATGACGACCAGCCTGGCCCCGGGGATGCGGGCGGCGAAATCCACTGTTGTCTCGGGCGTGGCTGCGTCAGAGCGGTCCCACCGCTCCCGCTCATTCCCCCCAGGCCTCCCGGCTGCGGGCGATCTTTTTTTGGACCAGGCCCCAGGTTTTGGTCGGCAGGAAGGATTCCGGCCAGCGCATAAGAAATTGCCGATAGAGGGCGTAGGGCACGGTAAAGGTCATTTCGTCGGGCTTCATGAACTTGCGGGCCGACGGGTCGCCGCAGCCGAGCACGGCCCGGGGGCGGCCTGCCGCCTGATAATGGAACAGCCAGGTGGCGATGAAGCTGCACCCGGCCCCAAAGGGCGCGGCCACGATCTCGAAATCATCGGCGACAAAGGCGGCCAGGGTGGACAGGCCGGTCAGGACCTCGCCGCGCCCGAAAAAGATCACGGTTTCCGGGAGTTCGGTCGGGGCAAAATGGGTGATGGGTTTGAGCACGCAGTATTTGGCCGGGGCCGGACGGGGGGCGAGTTCGGTGAAAAACCGGCGGGCCGAGGCCGGGGAGGGCAGGTAGCGTTCGCCGGTCACCGGGCTGCCGGGGATGCCGGTCGAGACGTAGCAGGTGATAAATTCCAGTTGGGGCGCGTGAAAACCCAGGTAGAAGGAACCGCCGGGACAGCCGTAGTGTTCGGCGTCAAACCAGGCGGCCGCGCGCTTTTTGCGGGCCAGCCAGAGCTTGCCCATGACGCAGGAAAAATGGCCCCAGACGGCGCCCCAGTCCACCTCTCCCCGGGCCTCGCGTTCCAGGGACAGCGGCGGGCCGGCATCCGGGAAAAACCCGTCGACCGGTTCGCTGTCGGTGTAAAAAAGACCATATGGCTCTTCGGTCAATCCCAGGGCGGCGAGCAGCTTGTCCAGGGACGTTTCGGGCAGGGACGGATCGGGGAAGGTGTCGGGCATGGCGACCTCCGGCGGGCGATTTGCGCGCCGGGACAGGTCAGGTTCAGGTCCGGCGCTGGTGTCGAAAGGCCAGAAAACTCCCTTTGGGAAAACGTGGGCGCAGCAAGCGCGCGGGGGGGGGGGGCGGCCTACCCCGTGTGGGAGCAATGCTACCATGCAAAGCCCCGGGAGCGGTAGTGGGCTTTGGCCCGGGTCGGAAATCCGGCTTGTCCGGCAGCGTGCAGGGCGGCGGCAGGCTTGACAGGCGGCGAAAATTTGGGTGCAACCGAGTCATGACCTTGGAGGTGGGGCCATGAATCGTTGGGGTATGGGAACCATGCTGTACCGGGCCACGATCTGCTATGCGCTGTTGGCCATTTTTTACGACACCATCCTCATTGCCTCGTTTTGCGACCGGCTTGTGCCCGAGCGGCTGGCCCTGGCCGGAGCCGGCGTGCTGCTTTTTCTGGGCCTAGTCGTCTATGCCCTGGGCACCTTTTCCGTCTACAAGGCCATTGACGCCGGACAGCTGGCCACGCGCGGCATTTTTGCCGTGGTGCGCCATCCCCTCTACGCCGCCTGGGTCTGGTGCATTGTGCCGGGGCTGGCGCTGATGCAGGGCACGCTTCTCTCCCTGCTCACACCGGTTGTGGCGGCGATAATCTACCGCTTGTGCATTCCCCACGAGGAAGCCTGGCTGCTTGGGCGCTATGGCGAGGAGTACCAACGCTACTGCCGGCGCGTGGGCGGCATCGTGCCCAAATTCAGCCGGTCGGGTGAGCCTTCGGCCGGCTGAGGCAACGTCTTTGCCGGTGGCCGGGGGCATCCTTCCGGTCATCGGAGCAGCCGTGGTTGCCGTCAAGCCTCGGCTCGGGCTGTTTCCGGCCCACAACCGACCCGTTTGACACCCCCCGTCCAAAACCCCCTAAAAAACCTCTTCCCGCTGGGGGGTCCGGGGGCCTCAGGCCCCCGGCCGCCGGAGGCACTCTTTCTCTTTTCTCACCCAACACCCCGGCCGCCGGAGGCACTCTTCCCTGCATCATTTCAACGATCTACGCCCGCACCGAGAACATGGACGGGGTCGCGGGTCTGGCTGTGGCAGCGGCGGCGTAGCCGGCCAGGGCCTGCCTGCGGGTCAGGGCGTTGGGCGGCGGCGTTTCTTCCAGGGCCGGCATTTCGGCCAGCTTGGCCACGGTTGCGGCCGCGTCCAGGGTGTCGGCGAACGAGGTCTGGGGGGTCTGGGCCGTGGCCCCGGTGAGGTCGAATTCATAGTCCGTGGCGGTATAGCGCACGGAAAACGGGCCGACGTTGAACCCGGCCTCGCGGTTGACGATCTTGCCGCCGACGTTGGGCACAGCCGAAGCCAGGCGAGACGCCTCGCGCTGATAGGCCCCGATGGGGGATGTGGCGGCAATGGCGGCCATGGGCGGACTCCGGGCGCAAAAGCGCTGCGCGGCGGGGACACGAGCGTGCCTGCCCTCGCGGCCCCGCATCAATCGGGGACCGGCTCCGTCCGTGGAGGAAAGGAATGAAACTGTAAGACGCTTTCCCCGTCGTGGCAAGGGGGCGTGGGAGCGATGGGCGCGGAGGGCGAGGGCGTCGTCTGCTGCAGACCAGCCGGCTTGACCCTGCCGGCTTCCCGGGTATGGTCGCTAGCATACGCCCAGCCCTGGAGACCGGCATGGAACGCTGTGAACTGCCCCGACGTCCGACGTCCCTGGACGCGCTTAAAAAGACCCTGCCCCGGTTCCTGCCGTTTCTTGGCTGGTGGCCGCGGGTCAACCGCCGCACGCTGTCCGCCGACCTGTGGGCCGGGCTGACCGGCGCGGTCATTGTCCTGCCCCAGGGCGTGGCCTTTGCCGCCATTGCCGGGCTGCCGCCCCAGTACGGTCTCTACGCCGCCATGGCCCCGGTCATCGTGGCTGCCCTGTTCGGTTCCTCCTGGCACCTCATCTCCGGCCCGACCACGGCCATCTCCCTGGTCGTCTACGCCAATGTCAGCCAGCTGGCCCTGCCGGGGTCGCCGGACTATATCCGCCTCGTGTTGGCCCTGACCGCCCTGTGCGGGCTGGTGCAGTTCGGCCTGGGACTGGCCCGCCTGGGCGGGGTGGTCAATTTTGTGTCCCATTCGGTGGTGACGGGCTTTACGGCCGGTGCGGCCATCCTGATCGCCACCAGCCAGCTGGGGCATTTTTTCGGGGTCACGCTGCCGCGCGGCGGCTCGTTTCTGGAAACCTGGTTCGCTTTTTTGGGGCAGCTCCCGGCCATAAACGGGACGGTGGCGCTCATTGCCGGGTCCACGCTGGTCCTGGCCATCCTTCTTCGCCGGCTCTGGCCGCGTTCCCCGGCCCTGCTCCTGGCCCTTGTCGGCGGCAGTCTGGTCTGCCAGCTGGTGGACGGGGCCGGACACGGGGCCAAGCTGGTCGGGGCCTTGCCGTCCAGTCTGCCGCCCCTGTCCCTGCCGGAATTTGATCTCGGCACTTTCCGGGTGCTTTTCCCCGGAGCCCTGGCCGTAGCCATGCTTGGCCTGGCCGAGGCCGTGTCCATTGCCCGGGCCGTGGCCGTGCGCTCGGAGCAGACCATCGACAACAGCCAGGAATTTATCGGCCAGGGGCTGGCCAATCTGGTCGGCGGCTTTTTGTCGGGCTATGCCTCGTCCGGGTCGTTCACCCGCACCGGGGTCAATTTCGACGCCGGGGCCAAGACGCCGCTGGCAGCGGTCTTTTCGGCCCTGTTTTTGGCCGCGGTGGTGCTGCTTGTTGCCCCGGCCACGGCCTATCTGCCCATACCGGCCATGGCCGGGGTCATCGTGCTGGTGGCGGCCGGGCTGGTCAATGGCAAGGCCATCCGCCATATCCTGCACACGGACCGCTCGGAAGCCGGGGTGTTGGGGGCGACCTTCCTGGCCACGCTCTTTGTGGCCCTGGAATTTGCCATCTATGCCGGGGTCATGCTGTCGCTTCTGCTCTACCTGCGCCGCACCAGCCACCCGCATTTCATCACCCTGGCCCCGAATCCGGATTCGGCCCACCGCGCCCTGACCAATGTGCGGCGAAAGCCCCTGGCCGAGTGCCCGCAGCTGAAGATTCTGCGCCTGGACGGCTCGATTTTCTTCGGGGCCGTCAACCATATCGCCGAGGAATTGCACCGTCTCGTGGCCAGGAGCCCCGAGCAGTGCCACATTCTGATCCTCGGTTCGGGCATCAATTTTATCGACGCCGGCGGCTGCCACATGCTCTTTCACGAGGCCGGAGCCATGAAGTTGTCGGGGCGGGAGATCTTTTTTTGTTCACTCAAGAGGGAGGTGCTGGAGCTGCTGGAGCGGGGTGGCTGTCTGGACCGCATCGGCAGGCAAAACGTCTTTCCGGACAAGGAATCGGCCATTGCCGGCATTGTGGAGCGGCTCGACCCGGAACGCTGCGCCTGCTGTCCGGCCCGGGTTTTTGCCGAGTGCGCCACGCGGCCGGGCGGCTGGGCGGCTGGGTCCGGGGCAGGGCGCAGCCGAAGCAGGGAGGGGTCGGCCGGGACCGCAGGAACGACTGGAGAGCCGGACTAAGGCCGGGCGGACGGAGAGGCGACGGACCGGAGAACCGCCCGAGACAGCCGCGAACCGGCCGGGAGAGGACCCACAACGTCCGATGGGACAAAGACGGAATTAGCCCGGGGCAACCGCGCACCGACCGGGAGGAATCCCGAGCGGCGGCCGGGTAATTCGCTTCGGCCGGCAGGCCGGACACCAGGCAAGGAGGGCTCTTTCCCCTCAAAAAAACGACCGTAGTGTTGCGGCAGGCCAGCCTAGGCCACGGAGCGCTTTTTGCGGCACTCCGGGCACAGGCCGTAGAGGTAGAGTTTGTGGCCGGTCAGGGCAAAGCCGTGGCGTCGGGCCACGTCTTCCTGCAACTGCTCGATGGCCGGGTCCACGACCTCGACGTTGACGCCGCAGGACTCGCAGATGAGGTGGTCGTGGTGGCTTTGGCCATAGAGGATCTCATAGCGCATGGCCCCGTCGCCGAATTCCACGGCCTTGGCCAGCCCGGAATCGGCCAGGAGCTTGAGCGTGCGGTAGACCGTGGCCTGTCCGATGGACGGGAACTCGGCCTTGACCTTCTGGTAGAGTTCTTCAGACGTGACATGGCCTTTTTCGGCCAGAAAAACGTCAAGAATCTGCCGCCGCTGGGGCGTCATCTTGAGCTTTTGGCGCGCCACGAAATCGGCAAACAGGTCGTACGGATCTTTCATGCGGCAAGGGTCCTCGTCCCACGGATTTCGGCGATTGTAGCGGCCTCGGGGCAAGGGGTCAATGTGTGGGGAAAAATGCCCCAGCGAGCTGGCGACGCTGCCGGCCCGCCACGGTCCGGCCTCACGCAGCCACCCGCTTGACCGAGGCCACCAGGGTCGGCACGTCGAGAATCAGCGACATGGTGCCGTCGCCGTTGATGGTGGCCCCGGAGATGCCCGACACCGAACCGATGTAGTTGCCAAGACTCTTGATCACGGTCTGCTGCTGGCCAAGCACCTGATCCACGGCAATGCCGGCCCGTTCGCCCTCGAAGCGGGTGACCACGATCTGTTCGATGGCCGGCGGCTGGCCGTCGAGTTCAAAGGCCTCGCGCAGCCGGATAAACGGCACGATTTCGCCGCGCAGCTGGATGGTGCGGCCCCGGCCCGAGGCCTCGGCCCGGTCGCGCGGCAGTTCCACGCATTCCTCCACCAGCGACAGCGGGATGATGTACTGGTCCTCGCCGGCCTTGATCTGGAGGCCGTCGATGATGGCCAGGGTGAGCGGCAGCTTGATGGTGATGCGCGTCCCTTTGCCCGGCTCGCTTTGCACGTCGATCTTGCCGCGAAGCGCGTCCATGCTGCGTTTGACCACGTCCATGCCCACGCCCCGGCCCGAGATGTTGGTGATCTTTTCCGCCGTGGAAAAGCCGGGCAGGAAAATCAGGTTGAAGCATTCGCTCTCGGTCAGACGGGTATCGGGCGCGACCAGCCCCTTTTCCACGGCCTTGGCCCGAATCCGTTCGGCGGACATGCCTTTGCCGTCGTCGGTGATGTTGATCACCACCTCGCCGCCGGCGTGTTCGGCCGAGATAACGATTGTGCCGGCTTCGGGCTTGCCGGCGGCCAGCCGTTCCTCCGGGGATTCGATGCCATGGTCGATGCTGTTGCGCAGCAGGTGGACCAGCGGGTCGTTGAGCTGCTCGATGACCGTTTTGTCCAGCTCGGTTTCCCCGCCCTCGGTGACCAGCTCGATGGATTTCTGCATTTCCGAGGACAAATCGCGCACCAGCCGGCGGAACCGGCTGAAGGTGGTGCCAATGGGCAGCATCCGGATGCCAAGCGTATTGTCGCGCAGTTCGTTGGAAAGCCGTTCGATTTCCTCGGCCACGCTGATGAGCGCCGGATGGGTCAGACTGGCGGCCAGCTGGGTGAGCCGGGCCTGGGCAATGACCAGTTCGCCCACAAGGTTGACCAGATCGTCGAGCTTGCCGGCATCCACCCGCAGGCTCTGCATGGTTTCTTTCTTGGCGGCCTGGGGTCTGGCCTCGCCGGCCGGGGGGGAGGCTGCCTTGGCCGTGGCCGCAACCGGGGGGGATGGCGGGGCAGCGGGCGGCTGCACGGGCTTGGCGGCTGCCGTCGACGCGGCCGGCTGGGCTGCCGGTCGGGCCTGGGCCGGGACGCCTTCGGCCCCGGCGGCCGGAAAGACCGGAAGCGGGCCGTTGCCCGGAGTGACAACGACGTCGGCTTGGTTGTCCAGGAATAAAAAGACATCGCGCAGGGTGTTGGCGTCCGGGACCGTGGCGGTGTCGGCGGTCAGGCAGACGTGAAAGCGCAGCCGGCAATCGGCCGGGTCGAGTTCGGCCAGATCCGGCACCCCGGAGACGTCGCAGGTCACTGTGGCCTGGCCCAGGCCCCGAAGTTCGTCGAGGAGCGGCAGCGGGTCGCTACGGGACAGGAAGCCGGGATCGGACGGCGACAGGGTGACGCTCCAGGTGGCCGTGGCCTGGGCGGCCGTGCCTTCGGGATCGTTTTGGCCCAGGTTTGACGCGTCGTCCGGGGCGGCCTGGGGGCTTGGTTCGGGCACGACGGCCTCCTGCGGCGCATCCGGCGTGCGCAGCAATTGCCTGAGCCGGTCCAAAAGCTGCGGGTCTTCCAGGGCGGCCGGGTCGGCTCCTTCGGCCAGCATGGTGGCGAAGCGGTCCTTGGCGGCAAAGGCGGTGTCGAGCAGTTCCTTGCTCACCACCCTCCAGCCGCTGCGGACATGGTCGAACAGGGACTCCAGGTTGTGGGCCAAAGACACCACCGGGGTGATGCCGAACATGTCGCAGGCCCCTTTAAGGGTATGGACGGCGCGAAAAACCCGGTCGACCAGGTTTTTGTCGGCGGGATTTTTTTCCAGTTCGAGCAAGGCCCCGTCGAGTTCGGCGAGGGTTTCGGAGACTTCTTCCTGGAACAGGGCGTGGGTCTCGGCGTCAAATGCCATCCGGTCCTCCGGGAACGCCTGGGCAGGCGGCAAACAGGTGGCCGGGCAGGCCGGCTGCGGCCAGGGCCGCGGGGGTGATCCCGGCCCGTGCGGCAGTGCTGGTCACGACCGGGGAACAGGCGACATGGGTCAGGTCCAGTCCCCGGGCGGCATAGGTCCGGGCGGCGGCGACCAGCACCTGGAGCATGGCCAGATCGCAGGACGGGGGCGCGCCCCAGTCAATGGTGGTGGGCAACCCTTGGGAGAGGGCGGCCAGCAAGGCCTCGCGGGCCGTCCCCGCGTCCGGGGCCTGCCCGGAACCAAGGCGCAGGGAGGCCGTGTCCAGGTCCAGGGACAGCTGCCAGGGACCGAAATCCTGGGCCGCGGCAACCCCGGCCGGGACGGGCGCGGCCGGTGGTTCAGGCAGCGGGAAGGGGTGGATGCGGCTGACGTCCAGGGCAAACAGGTAGCCGATGATGTCCGGCTCGACGATGGAGGCGTAGAGCACGTAAAAGGGAATGCGGTTGACCGGCGGGGCGTCGAGGTCGCCGACGGCGGCCAGTTCCATGCGGCAATCGACGATCAGGCCGCTCGATTCCATGGTGGCGATGACGTCAAAGGGGGTTTTCCCCCGGGCCTGGACGTCGTGGATGAGGTCGTATTCGACGAGGTAGAGATTTTTGCCGCCGCTTGCTCCCTGGCGCAGGGTCAGCGCATCCAGTTCGAAGATGACTTCGCCGCCGGGCAGGGCGACGGGCACGATGGACACGGCCTCGGCCCGCTGTTCGGTGGAAAGATGTTCGGTGGCGATGCCGGACAGGCTGGCCAGGAGTTCGCTGATGTCTTCGGCGTCGCTGGCCGGTCCGGCCTCGACCAGGGCGAGCAGCCGGTCAAAGCCGGTCAGGAGCTGGTTGATGATCCGGGTTTCCGGGACGATCTCGCGGCTGCGGATCATGTGCAGGAGATTTTCCAGGCGATGGGACAGGTCGCGGGTGTTGTTGAGATTTAAAAACCCCGCGCCGCCCTTGATGGAATGGGCAGCGCGAAAGACGGTGTTGACGAGCTCCTCGTCGATGTCGGCTCCGAGCCGGTCCATATCCATGAGGGCCGTTTCGATATTGGCAAGGTGCTCCCGGGTGTCCTCGATGAACATGGCAAGGATTTCGTCATCCATCTGGTCCATGGCGTCTCCGGGCGTTGTTACGCCGGTTGGATGGAAAAATGTTTGTCCAGGCGCATGGTGCGCAACAGCGTGGCCAGATCCGGGCTGACATGGGCCAGGATAAGCCGTTCGCCTTTTTTGGACAGGGTGTTGTGCACGGCAATCAAAAGGCCGATGCCAACGGAGTCGACGAGTTCCACCCGGGTCAGATCAATGACCAGGGGGCCGGTGAGCTGCTGCATGATTTCCTTGCAGCGCGCCCGCAAGTCATCGGCCACAGAGGCCACGATGTCTCCGGCCGGCGTCAGGATGGTGCAGCCGTCGCTGATACTGATGTCGTGCATGGGCGGGCTCCAAGCGGTGTTGTCCCCGGCGTCTTTGGGGGGGGTGGCGGGACCCCGCAGGCCGGAGACGGCCTTGGTCAGGGTCACCTGGTTGCCGGCGGCATTGAAACGCACGTCGTCGGCGTAAAGGGTCAGGATGGTGAGTCCCCGGCCGCTGGTGGCTTCGGGCGGGGGCGGTTTGGCCAGGCCCGAGCGCCAGTCGAAGCCCGGTCCCTGGTCGGCCACGGTGATGGTGAGACGGCCGTCGGCGGCGGTGACGTCGAGGGTCACCTGGCGCAGGGGATCGGAGCGGTTGCCATGGATGACGGCGTTGAGCAGGGCTTCGCGCAAGAGCAGTTTGACGTCGAAAAGGCTCCCCGAGACGTTTCTGCCGGTAATGAACCGCACGGTTTCGTCCACGGCCCGATCCAGCAGCGCCAAGCTGGCCGAGAAGCGGAAGGTGCGGCCTCCCGGGAAGGATTCGATTTCGAACATGGCCGTCAGACCTCGATGCCCATGAGGACGACGTCGTCCTGGGGGCGGCCGGCTCCTTCGAGCGTGGTGTTGGCGATGGCGTCCACAGCAGCGTCAAGAGGCAGATGGGCGGTGTCCCGGCAGGCGGCGACCAGGGCGGCCAGACCTTGGCTGCGGCCCCGGGCGTTCTCGCCAAAGCGTTCGATCAATCCGTCGGTATAGAGAAACAGGCGGTCGCCGGGCGACACGGCGCGCTCGATCTGGCCGCATTGGACCGCCTCGAACACCCCGAGCACGTCGCCGTCGGCGACCAGCAGTTCGGCCTCGCCCGGGCCGGTCACGAGGATGGGGGCGGGATGGGCGGCGTTGACCAGGGTCAGGCGGGAACGGGTGCGGTTTACGAAAACCAGGGCGGCGGTGAGATGTTTGCCGTCGCGCAGGAGGGTGGTAAGGACGCTGTTCATGTTTTTAAGCGTCTCCACCGGGGAATAGAGCGGGTTGGCGTTCTGGCGCACCAGGGCCTTGAGCGAGGAGGTGACAAACGAAGCGCCGAGATCGTGGCCTGAAATGTCGGCCACGAAATAGACCATTTCTGCGTCGCTCCAGGGAAACACGTCGTAGAAATCCCCCCCGGCCTCCAGGACCGGCACGTAGCGGACGGCGAAATTGGCTTCCGGGATGTCTGCGGGGGAGACGAGAATGGATTGCTGGGCGTCGCGGATCTGGGCCAGTTTGGCCGCCTGTTCGGCCAGAAGCGCCCGCAGGCCCTGGCGCAGGCGGATATGGATCTTGACCCGGGCCAGCACCTCCTCCCGGGCAAAGGGCTTGGCGACATAGTCGACCGCCCCGAGCTTGAGTCCCCGGACCTTGTTTTCCACGTCGTCGAGGCCCGAAATAAAAATAATGGGGATATCGGTGGTGGCCGGATCGGCCGTGAGCCGGGTGCAGGTTTCAAAGCCGGATTCGCCGGGCATCATGATGTCGAGGATGATGAGGGCGGGTTGCTCCCGGGCGGCCAGCGCACGCCCCATGGGACCGGACGAAGCGCGAAGCGGCGTGAACCCGGCCTCCTTGAGCATCCAGGCCAGGGTTTCGACGTTGATCGTCTCGTCGTCAATAATGAGGACTCGGGGCGGCCGGGCAGCGGCCTGCGCCCCGATAAGCTGGTTTTTCATGTCTGTCCGGTCGGGGACGCCCGCTGCGGGCGGCGCGCTGGTTTCTGCAAAACGCATTGCCTCACAACCTGTCAACCAGTATGACGTTTTCCGGGACGCTTGACAACGAGGCCGGCGTCCTTTTTGTTGGCGGTCTTCCGGCGTCATCAAGACCCGGGACGGCCGGCCCGGACGGCCCGACACGAGGCGGACAATGCAAGACGGTTTGGAACGGTTTTGGAAGTTTGTGATCAAACGGCATCAGGGCCTCGGCATCGTCGCCCTGTGGGTTATAAGCCTTTTGCCCGGGCTTATCGTCTCCCTGCGCAAGGGCGATCCCTGGCACGCCACGGCCGTGGTCATGGCCATTCAGCTCTTGGCTTCCTTCGGCTCCATTACGCTCTTTGGCGTGGTGGCCCAGATCATTTGTTACAAGTACATCGAGTCGGTGGAAGTGCACGACCGGATGATGGACGGCCTTTTTTTCGGGTTCCACGCCGGGATGATCCTGTGGGTGGGCTACGGCTTTTTCCATATCCTGTTTGGCCGCAAGATCATCGGCAACGTCAATGATCTGGTGGCCATTTTCGGGGTGAGCTGTATTGGCAGCTGCATTCTCGGCATTGCCATCGGTTTTCTTGTGGGCAAACTGCGCGACGGCAATTCGAGCATCGTCTAGCGGCGTTGTTCGAATCCTGGTGGATTGTACGCCCCGGCCGGCTCCCTGTTGTGGAGCCGGCCGGGGCGTTTGTCGTTTGGGGGAAGCGCCCGGACGGGCCTGGCCGGGACAGCGGCTGGTCGTCTGGGAGGCGCGCGACGTGCCGGGCCAAGCGGCGGCGGCCGGCTGGGCTTTGGGCGAGACGATGCGGCCGGTTGCCGGCCCTGGGCCTTCCGGCCGGCTCAGGCCTCGTCTGGCAGGAACACGTTGATGAGCTCGGTGGCCTGGATGTCGGCGGCGGCCACGGCCTTCCCCAGGCGTTCCTGGGTCAGGCCCAGCGTGACCCAGGCCGGCGGCGACAGGGGCGGCACGTAGACTTCGCCGCTGGAGCCAAGAAGCAGGGCGTTGGTCGCGGCGTCGGCGACGTGGATCATGGCCGGCATGAGCTGGCCCATGGGCGTGGCCCCGCCGTGGTGATGGCGCACGGCCCGTTCCAGGTTTTCCGGGAAACGCCAGCGCCGCAGCAGCATCCCGCCGAGGGTGGCGTGGTCAAAGCCGAGCATGGCCCGTTCGGCGTCACGCAGGGCGATGCCCTCGTTGCGGGCTTTGGCCAGGACATGGGCGGCATGGCGGGGCAGGTTGCGGTAGAGCACCAGCCGGCCCACGTCATGGAGCAGCCCGGCGACAAACAGCCGCTCCACTTCCAGATCGGCCCCGTTGTCGGCCGTGGCCGGCACGAGGTTGGAGGCGATGATGCCGCAGCCGATGCTGTGCTTCCAAAACGACCGCATCTCCACCAGCCTTTCGGGCAGATCCTTGAAAATGCCGATGACCGAGATGCCAAGGGCCAGGGTGGTCAGCTGGCGGCTGCCGACAATGGTCACGGCCCGGGACAGGGTGTCCACTTTGACAGGAAAGCCGTAAAAGGCGCTGTTGACCAGTTGCAGCAGTTTGGCCGAAAGGCTCACGTCCTTGCCGATGGCGTCGGCCGCTTCCTTGGCCGTGCTGTTGGGGTCGTGCAGCACATCGCTTATGCGCACGAAGACGTCGGGCAGGGAGGTCAGCTTGGGGTCGGATTCGATGATGGCCATGGGCCCGGGGGCCGGGGTATCCGGCGCCGGCGGCAGGGTCTCCGGGTCCACGGGACCGGGCAGATCCAGACAATGGGGGCCGCGACAGGCCAGTAGGCCGGCGGCCCGGGGCAGGGCCACGGAAAAAAGGGCCGCCTGGCCGGTTTCCTCAAGATCGGTACGGGCAAAGCGCGGGGCCAGGGCCTTGGCGGCGGCGCTGAGGTCAAGGGGCGTGTCCTCGGGCGGCTGGGCGAGGTTTTCCGTCATCTGGTCCGGCTCGTCCTGGCTGGACAAGGCGACCCAGGCCACGCCGTCAAGCACCCGCCAGGACGGCAACAGGGCCACATGGCGCAGGGTGAGGATCGTGCCGCGCGGCAACAGCAGAATGCCGTCGTCGCGGCGAAGGTCTTCGGCCAGCCGCATATCCGGCCGCAGGGCATCAAGGGAAAGGCGTTGCTTCATGGGCTGGCTCGGTCCTGGTCACAGCGGTCCTGTCGTCATGTTAACAAAAAGTCCTGGAAGAAAAATGTCAAGGAAAAGCCAAAGACTCTCGCCGTCAGGCCGGCCATGCAAGGATGACGCCAGCCTGACGCGGGGCTGAGATTGTTGCTGCGCCCCGGCCCCCCTGCCGCTAGAATAGGCCGCAAGGAGCACCCATGGGAAAGAAACCGCTTGCTGTCGTCATAAGCCTCGATGTGGAGGAAGAGGGCCTTTTTTCCGGAACCTATCCCCGGGAGGGCGCGGGCCTGTCCAATATTGTCGAGTTAAAACGTCTGGAATTTCTTCCCGACGCCTTCGGGCTGCCGCTGACCTATCTGTGCGATTATCCGGTGCTGTCCGACGGGCCAAGCCGCGACATCCTGGCCGGGCTTCTCGCCCGCCACGGCGGGGAACTCGGGGCGCATCTGCATCCCTGGAACACGCCGCCCTTTCCCGACCTGCCCTGGCCCGAACCGGTGAGCACGGCCGTCATGCCGACTGGACTCTTCCGGGCCAAGCTTGACAGCCTGCAAGCGGCGGTGCGGGACTTTGCCGGCCAGCCGGCCGTGTCGTTTCGCATGGGCCGCTGGAATCTGTTTCGCCGGGCCATGGCCGAACTGCCCGGGGCCGGCTTTCTGGTCGATTCCAGCGTTGCCCCCCTGCGCCATGTGCCGGGCGGGCCGGACCATTTTCTGGCCCCGTGCGATCCCTACTGGGTGCGCCCCGGCGCTCCGGAAGATCCCGACGCCCCGCGACTGCTTGAAGCCCCGACCACCCAGGCGCCGCTGGTGCCCGGCAGTCCTGGGCTGGCCTACGCCCTGGCCGGGCGGCTGCCGGCCTGGCGCGACGCCCTCTTGGGCGGCTTTATGAAAACACTGGTCCTGGGGGTCAATCCGGTCTGGATGCCTGAGGCCACCATGCGTTTGGCCGCCCTGGCCCATGCCCGGCGCGGCGGGCGGGTGCTCACCCTGTTCTGGCATTCCTCGGAACTGCTCCCGGGCGGCAGCCCGCATTTCCCGGACCGGGCGGCAGTGGACGCCTTTGTGGCGAAGGTCCGCCGCTTTGCCGGATGGCTGCGACGGACCTTCGAGGTGACGGGGACGACCCTGGGCGAACTGGCCGGACCGGGCTTTAGTTGGCCGGCGTGCAGCCCGGAGTCTCGTCGGAATAGTACTCGGGATTGGGGCTAGACAGGCCGCGGCCGTTCTTGTCGAAGATGGCGTACTGCTTGTAGCCGAGTTTTTGCAGGCGGAACTGCATCGAGGTCTCAAGGACGCCGATGCCGTAGGTGCAGCTGCGGCGGAAGTTGATGGACGAGGCTTCCTCGAAGTACTTCGTCGGGCAGGACACCTCGCCGATGCGGAAGCCGAAATAGACCGACTGGGCCAGCATCTGGTTGTCGAAGACGAAGTCGTCGGAATTTTCCCACAAAGGCAGCTTCTCCAGCACTTCCCGGGAAAAAGCCCGGTAGCCGGTGTGGTATTCCGACAGCTTGGCCGACATGAGCAGGTTCTGGGACAGGGTCAGGAAGCGGTTGGCGACGTACTTGTAAAGGGGCATCCCGCCGCCAAGGGCCGTGCCGCCGAGAATGCGCGAGGCAATGGCCACGTCGTATTCGCCGCAGGTGATGAGGTTGGCCATGGCCGGGATGATTTTCGGCGTGTACTGGTAGTCGGGGTGGACCATGATGACCACGTCCGCGCCGGTTTTAAGGGCCTCGACGTAGCAGGTCTTCTGGTTGCGGCCGTAGCCCCAGTTTTGCTGGTGGCGAAAGCAGCGCAGACCAAGGGCCTTGGCCTGGTCGATGGTGCTGTCCCGGCTGCAGTCGTCAACGAGGATGACCTCGTCCACAATGTCCTTGGGCACCTCGGCGTAGGTACGTTCCAGGGTGGAGGCCGCATTGTAGGCGGGCATGACCACCACCACTTTTTTTCCGTTCATCATGGGCGTTCGCTCCAGGGGGGTCGCCGAATCGAGGGCGAAACGGCGGGATGCGCCGCGATGAAATGAGTGTTCGCGGCCAAACGTGGAACTAATCCTGAAATTGGGTGGCCTGTCAACTGTCGTCGGCGGGAGATTGGCGCAAAACAGGGCCGGGGGGCGTGCAATTCCGGCTGGTTGCCGTTGTGCTGAAATTTCCTGTCCTGCCCGTCTCTGCCGGGCGGCGCGGGCATTCTCCGGGATGACTCCGGACTTTCGCCCGCCCTGTCTCCCCCTGTCTGCTTTCAATGTCTTGAGCGCCGGCATCGTGACCCGGCCAGTTTGTCCGATTGGCAACAGCCGGAGGGGCGGGAGCTGTGCCGCGTTGGCGGCGTGGATGCAACTTGGGGTTCAGAGCTGTAAGTGCAGAGCTGTGGAAATAGTTTATTTTTAAATGTAATGTCAAAAAGAAAGTATTTCGCAAAGAGTAGGGCAGTATTGCGATAAAATGCTTGTTCGTTCCAATGGAAACATGTACAAGGCCGAGGTTCAACGGTGTGGCAGGCGGCATATTCTTTCATGAGGCATGGAGCTCTACTCTTTCATGTCGAGAATTTCATTTTTAAATGGCATATATTCCAAAATAATGGCCGTCTTTCTGGTGGCCATTGTGCCGTTGGTCCTTGTCCAGATCTGGCTTTCAGTCGCCATGCGCCATGATGCCCTGGAGCATGGGCGCAGTCTGCTGCATCGAGCCGCCTCGGATGCTGCGGCCGGCCAGGATGCCGTGGCCGGGCAGTTGCGTCAGCTCTTGTCCGATGCTGCGGCCGAGCCAGCCCTTATGGCCATGGACATGGACGCTGCCGATGCCGTGTTGCAGCGTCTGGTCGAAGAGACGTCGGCCATCGGCAATGCCTTTGTCTGTGATCTGGCCGGCAATGTGACGGCTTCGGCCAAAAAACCGTTTGCCGGCGTACGTTCCGACCGCCGCCGGTATTTTCTTGAGGCCTTGCGCCAGGGCGGGTTTGTGGCCGGCGATTTTGCCGTGGCCCGAGTGTCGGGCGGCCCGTCCATCCATTTTGCCCAGCCTATCAGAAATCGGTCCGGCCAGGTGGTCGGAGTCCTGGGCGTGGCCGTGCCCCTTGCCTGGTATCAGCAGCTCTTTGGGACCCTTGACGTGCCCAGTGGGGCCTTTCTGGCCTTTTTCGATGTTGCGGGCGTGCTCCTGGCCCGCTTTCCGCCGACGCAATCCATCCAGTCCGGGGATCGCTTTGAGGCCCTCTTTCAGGGCCAGTTTTCCTGGCAGCAGGATTCCGGTTCCTTTGTCATTCCCAGTCCGGACGGGGTCGAGACGCTTTACGCCTACAAGATCCTGCATCTGGGCAAGGGGGCGGCAGACCCCTACGGCGTCATGTTCGTCGGTATCCCCATGCCCCAGGCCCTGGAGGAGGCCCGCGACCGGATGTTGGCCACGGCGGCTGTCTCGGCCGGGTCTGTCGTCCTGGCCGTGTTGCTGGCTGCGGTGTTGTGCCGGGCGGCCATCGTCAACCGGCTGACCGTGCTGGCCGGCTTTGCCGCCTCCCTGGGCCAGGACCGGGTCTGCCTGCTGCCGCCGCGTTTCGGAACGGATGAGATCGCCCAGCTTGGCCGGCGCATGGTGGAGATGTCCTTATCCCTGCATGAAAAAAATGAGCATCTGGCCGCGGCCATGACCAGCCTCGGCCTGGAACGCGATGCCTTGGCCAGGGCTGTGGAAGCGTTGCGCCAGGCCAAGGAGGAACTGACGCGGCGGGCGGATTACGACGAGCTGACGGGACTGCGCAACCGCCATTGCTTTTTTGAGCGGCTGCGGGACGAGATGGCCCGCCTGCGCCGCTACGGCACGCCGTTTTCCCTGGCCATCCTGGATATCGACGACTTCAAGCAGATAAACGATAGCTGCGGCCACAGCGCGGGCGACGCGGTGCTGCGCGCCCTGGGCCAGACCCTGGGGGAGACCCTGCGCGACGTGGACGAGGCCTACCGGGTGGGGGGCGAGGAATTTGCCCTGGTGCTGCCGGCCACCGCCAGCGGCCAGGGCTTCCAGGTGGCCGAACGGGTGCGTCTGGCCGTGGCCGGGCTGACGGTCCCGTTTGGCCGCGAGTCGCTCCGTTGCACCGTCAGTCTGGGGTTGGCCGAGGCAGACGCGGGGGTGGATGCGGAAAAGGACCTCTTCGCCGCCGCCGATCGGGCGCTCTATGCCGCCAAGGCCGCCGGCAAGAATTGCAGCCGCCTGGACCCCGGGGCGCACGGCTAGGCTTTACAAGACGGCCGGGCTTCAGTACCGAAGGCGGGCCATGCCGCATACCCAGACGACAGCCGGACCGATTCCGGTCGAACCGGCCTTTGGCCCCTCCGCACACGGTTTTCAAATGAACTGGGGACTGGCTGCCGTGCTGGCCCTGGCCGCTTTCCTTTTGTTCTTCAATCTCGGGCAGCGGCCCTTTTGGCAGGACGAGGCCGAGACGGCCTGTCTGGCCAAAAATGTCCTGGCCACCGGTCTGCCCTACGCGAGCGACGGCATAAACGTCGTGTCCCAGGAAGAGGAACGCGAGTTCGACAAGGTCGGCGGCTACCTCTGGCGCTGGTCCCCCTGGATTCAGATCTATATGCAGGCAGCCGGCTTCACCGTGGGCGGCCTGAACGCCGCCGCCGGCCGGGCGCCCTTTGCCCTGGCCGCCCTGCTGGCCGTCTTCTGGACCTACCGGCTGGTGGCCCGCCATTTCGGCGACCGCACCTGGGCGCTTTTGGCCGCAACCCTTTTGACGCTGTGCGTGCCCTATCTGCTCATCGGCCGACAGGCCCGCTACTACGCCCCGGGGACGCTCTTTGTCCTGTGGACGCTGGACGCCTTTCTTTCCGACTGGCAGCGCCGCACCGGGCCGCTTGTGGCCATGTTTGTCGGCATGATTCTGCTTTTTCATGCCAACTATCTGCTTTTTTTAAGTTTTGCACCAACGGCCCTGGCTGCGGCCCTGTTCGTTTTCCCGGAGAAGTTCCATCTGCGCCGGCTGGCCGTCCTCACCGGGGCCACCCTGGCCGTGGCGGTGGTCCCGGGCATCCTGCTCTATCGCATCGGCCGGCAAAGCGGCATGTTCGACATTTTGCTCGTGCCGGAAAACCTCATGCTCTATTTCGCCGACCTGTCGATGTTTTGCATCCCGCTCCCGGTCTCGGCCTATCTGGCCTGGCGCTGGCGGCGGTTTTTCACCCGCCTGGAGCGTCCGGCCGATCCGGGCGAGCGGTTCGTGCTTTTTTCCGCCGTCCTTATCATCCTGAGCCTGCTTTTCCTTGGCATCGTGCCCCAGCGCTTTTTCCGCTACATCGCCCATCTGCTGCCGCTGTGCGCCATTTTGCTGGCGTTTTGCGTGCGCCGGCTGTGGGATTTTTCCAAAGTCTCGGCGGCCATGCTCTTTTTCCTGTTGGCCCTGACCAACTGGCTGGCCGTCTATCCCATGGAACGGCTGAAAATCGTCAACCGGCCCTGGCAAAACGATTTCCGGATGCTCACCTCGGACAATTTCCCGATCAAGCTCTTCGTCACCGAACTGGTGTGCGGCTATCCCGACGTCAACACGGCCATCACCGGTTTTTTTGCAGCGCATGCGCAGCCCGGGCAGACCATCGTGGCCGAATACGGCGACCTGCCCCTGCAATTTGCCCTGACCGGCGTTCGGGTGCTCGGCGGCCTGCAGGGGCCGGTGCCGCCGGACACGCGCCCGGACTGGGTGCTGCGTCGCCGGGTGGTCCGGGTCAACCGCGACCGGTTCCTGTTCGGGGCCAGGGAGTTCACCGACACCCTGGATTTTGCCCGCGACTATGAGCGCGTGCCCTTGCCCTTCCCGGACGAGACCTTCGGCAACCGCACCGACGACCCCAACCATCATTATTTCATCCCGGTGGAGGCTCCGCAAAAGGAGCTGGAGATCTGGCGGCGCAAGGAGGCTTCCAAGTGAGGTTCCCCCTGTCCCGCGAGACCATCGTGCGCCTGCTGCTCCTCCTGGCCCTGGGCGGCACCATCTACAAAGGCTTCATGAAGACGCCCGAGGCGGCCAGCCATCTGACGCCAAAGTCTTTTTTTGACGGGCTGGTCAACGACGGCGAAAATACCGCCATCATGAAGGAGCGCCACCGCGACGTGCTGGAAGCCACGGACAAGGCGGTCCGGGTCCGCCTGGAGGAACTGCGCTTGGGCCTGTATAAGCCGGCCCCGGGGTCCCTGGTGTCCGAGGAGTCGCTCGTGCGGGCCATCCGCAAGGACGAGGCCACCCGGGCCAGGGCGACCGACGACGAACTGCGGGCCATGGAAAAACTTGAGCGGGCCAGACGCCTGGAAGCCGCCGGCTGGCGCATGGGCCTCCTGTCCTGCCCCCCGGCCGGGGAGGGCCGGCCGTGAGTCTTTTCGGGCGCATCCTGCGCATTTTTTCCCTGTGTGCCGTGGCCGTGGTCCTGGCCGGCGTCGGGGCGCTCATCTGGTTCGGAGCCTGGTACTATCCGGCCCTGGGGCTGGCCGGCATTCCCAAGGACGGCTACCGCCAGGCCATGGATATTGCCGCCCGGGGCATGACCGCCACCGACGGGCTGGCCTTTGAGGACTTCGATTTTCTCAAGTACCGGGAAGTGGCGCGCGGCGGCGAGGCCTATGCCTGGGGAGCGGCCCGGTGCAAGGCGGCGGACGGGTCCACGACCTTTTACTGGGTGTACCTGGAGTGGAGCAAGAAGCGGGGCCAGTGGCTTCGCAACTACAGCCTGGAGCTGGCCGCCCCGGACGACGAGATCTATTTCACCCGCCAAAATCCCGGCCAATTGGGCCGGGCCCGGCTGGCCGGCGGCAAGCTGCTTGGGCAGCTGGCCTCCCGGGTGCGCGAGGCCCTGGCCGCCCGGTCGGCCGCGGCTGCCCGCCGAGGCTTGCAAAGCCCTGATCTTTGACGTATTGGCCGTTGTTCCCGGCCGATATGCGGGAACCGGCATGGCCAAAAGGCCGACGATACGGCTGGCGATTTCTGCCCAACCCGAGCCGTCGTTTCCAAACCACGCGAGGAATCAACGAACGCCATGAGACTGCGCCAACGCTGCGATCAATTCAATGCCCTGCACTCCCAGATTTCGGCCCAGGGCATCAATCCCTATTTTCGCCCCATTGCCAAGTCCTGGGGCGCCGAGGTCGAGATTGCCGGCCAGCGCCTGGTCATGATCGGCTCCAACGACTATTTAGGCTTCAGCCATGATCCCAGGGTCATGGACGCCTCGGCCAAGGCCGTCTACCAATGGGGCACCGGTCCTGGCGGCTCCCGCTTTTTAAGCGGCAACATGGTGCTGCACCACCTGCTGGAAGAACGTCTGGCCGCCTTTGTGGGCAAGCGCAACGCCGTGGTCCATGTCACCGGTTTCAGCACCAACCTGGGCGTCCTGGGCGTGTTGGTCATGCCGAGCGACACCGTGCTGTGCGACCGGGAGAACCACGCCAGTATTTTCGAGGGCGTGAAAAACACCAAGGCCCGGCTGGCCACTTTCGCCCACAACGACGCCGCCCACGCTCTGGCGCGGGTGGAGGCCATCAAGGCGAACCGCCCGGACAACGACCTGTTCCTGGTCACCGAGGGCGTGTTCAGCATGTCCGGCGAGCTGGCCCCCCTGGATGCAATCGCCGCAGTCAAAGACGCCCATCCCGACGTGATCTTCTACCTCGACGACGCCCATGGCCTGGGCGTGTTCGGCCGGGGCGGACGCGGCAGCGCCGATCATTTCCGCATCACGGACAAGGTCGATTTCATCATGGGCACGTTTAGCAAGTCCATGGCCTCCATCGGCGGATTTATCGCTTCCGACGACGAGGACATGCTGCGCTATCTGCGCTACCAGTCGCGCACCCAGATTTTCTCTGCCGCCCTGCCGGCGGCCAACACCGTGGCCGTACTCACCTGCCTGGACATCCTTGAGCGCGAACCCGAGCGCGTGGACCGGCTCCACGAAGTCACCGGACGCATGCGCCAGGCCTACAAGTCTATCGGTCTGCGCATCGGGGCCTCGTCGTCGCCGATCATCCCCATCATCATCGGCTCCGATGAGAAGGCCTTCCAGTTCTCCCAGGCCCTGTTTGAAGCCGGGGTCTTTGCCTTGCCGGCCGTGTACCCGGCCGTGCCGCGCGGCCAGGCCCTGATCCGCACCGCCTATATGAGCACCCACCAGGACCGTCAGCTCGATTTCGTGCTTGACGTCCTGGAAAAGCTGGCCAAGCAATTCCGCATCCGGGAATGCGACCTCGACGACGAGCCGACCTATGCCGCAGGCGACGAGGAAGGCGAAGCCGGGGCCAAGGCCAAAATGTCTTACTTGTAAGCGAGACGTCCCGGCGCGAGGGGATGTTTATGATCTGGACGCCCTGCGTCCGGGCGATTTGATATGGCCATAGGAAAACGGAAAAAAATCACTGTTGCCGAGCTCGACCGTATCCGCCGTCGCGGAGCTGGTCCGCTTCGGTACTATGATCTCGTGCGCGTCAGCGTGCGCGAGGTTTTGCGCAAGCGTCGCCGCTACATCGGCGTCCTTGCCTCCATTGCCCTGGGCATGGCGGGATTCATCGTCATCATCACCATGGGCAACGACCTGAAAAAGAACTTCAACAACGACCTTGACCTGCTCGGCGGCGCGACCATCATCAACTCCATGTTCGAGCAGGCCCAGCTCGAACGCCAGGAATGGTTCCGTCCGCGCACCCTGGAGGCCATCGGCCGTATTCCCGGGGTGACCGACACGACCAAGGTGGCGCTCAAGGCCGGGGCGGTGACCACCTGGCACGACCGGCTCTACGGGTTCAACCTCGTCGGCTGCGAGGCCAACTATTGGAAGGTCTTTTCGTTTAACGCCGCGGTCGGGCGTCTGCTGGACCAGCGGGACGTGGACGAAGGCGCCCGGGTGTGCGTGGTCGGCGCGGATCTGGCCCGTCAGATTTTCGGCGGAGAAAAGGAAGGTCTCGGCCAGACGCTGTCCATCGACGACAATCTCTACTCCGTGGTCGGCATCCTCGGCGGCGTGCGCGCCGGCGACCGCAGCCAGTTCGTCTTTTTGCCCATCACCACGGCCCGGGCCAGGGTGGTCGGCATCTCCCAGCCCTACAGCGCCTATATTCGCTGCGCCACCTGGGATGACGTGGCCCCGGTTTCGGCGGCCATCCCCGGCGTGGTCAGGGCCAACCAGACGGATCGGGGACTTCGGGTCAACGTGGCCTGGGAGCCGCTGAAGCAGGTGCAGCGGATTTTTTGGTGGGTGGAGCTTTTCATTTACAGCTCCATCGTCGCCACCATGATCCTCGGCGGCTTTGGCATCTGGAACATCATGATGGCCACCGTGACCAGCCGTACCCGGGAAATCGGGCTCAAAAAGGCCATGGGCGCGCTTGACTCCGACATCCTCTACCAGTTTCTTTTCGAGGCCCTGTGCGTGACCCTGTCCTCGTCGGTTTTCGGCGTCATCCTGGGGCGCATCGGCATCGAATACATGAGCCGGATGCTCGGCTCCAGTCCGCCCGAGGGCCTGTTCGTGATCTGTTTGCTCATGGGACTGGGCTTCGCCGCCGTCCTTGGCGTCGGGGCCGGCCTTTATCCCTCCATCCGGGCCAGCCGGATGCAGGTCGTGGATGCCATGCGCTATGAGTAACGTCTACGACATCGCCGACGACAATGCCCTTGTCATCGACATCAATCATCTGACAAAGAACTATAATACCGGCGCGGGCGACATCACGGTCTTAAAAGACGTCAACCTCCATGTGCGCCGGGGCGAGATGGTGGCGGTCATGGGGCCGTCCGGGTCGGGTAAATCCACCTTGCTGTTCATCCTCGGGCTGTTTCAGCCGCCAAGCACCGGCGGCTACAAGGTGGCCGGGGTGGACGTCTTGTCCCTGTCGCGTGACCAGCAGGCCATCTTTCGCCGGGAAATGCTCGGATTTGTTTTTCAGACCTGTGACCTGCTCGAAAACTCGACCGTGTACGAGAACCTGGAGTTGCCGTTGATCTACGCCGGCGTGCGCCGCAGGGAGCGGCCCGACCGGATTCGCGAGGCCCTGCGCATGGTCAACCTGGAACACCGGATCACCCAGCCGTCCAACCGGCTCTCGGGCGGCGAGCGGCAGCGGGTGTCCATTGCCCGGGCTCTGGTCAACGAACCGGAGTTTATTTTGGCGGATGAGCCGACCGGGCAGCTTGACCGGGAAAACAGCCTCCGTGTATTAGAGTACTTTACGAAGATTACGGAAGAAGCCAGGACGGCCATGGTCGTGGTCACCCACGATAACATGACCGCTGAACATTGTACGAGAAAATGCGTCCTGACGGACGGGTATTTAAACGGGTAACGCTCGACGGGGAGGAGCGCATGGCCAGGAAACTGTCCTTTCGGCAGGGGGTGTCGGCGTCCGGGGGGGATGTCGCGGGCTGCGTGAGCGCGGCGGGGGTGATGCGTCTTTTTACCGTCGCAGTCGTGTGCGCCGTGCTGTTCGGGAGTGCGGTGTCGGGCTTTGCTGCGCCCGGCGACCGCTACACCAAGGATAAGGTCAAGGGCGGCGTTGCCCCGGCCGCTTCGGAGCCCAAGGCCCCGGCTGCCGCTGCGCCGGCTGCGCCGGCCGCTGACGACCCGGCCCCCAGTTTTTCCAAGGCCGCCGGCTCCTTGGCTCTTGGATCCACCCAGCTCAAGTCTCCGGCCGATTTCAACGAGTGTGTGCGCGTGACCCTGGCCCAGTCGCCGCTTCTGACCAAAAGTTCCATCGAAATCGAGTCCAAGCGGCTCGATGTCGGGGACGCCTATTCCCAGTATATCCCGACCATCGTCATGAGCACGACGTTTTACCTGCGCCTGCCGGAGTATAAAAACGCCGTCGCGCCCTCGGCCTACTCCTCCGTGCTGGAAAATGCTTCCTCGGAAGCGACCCAGAACCTGGCCAACTCCATTTCGGCGGCCAACGCCGTCTATGCCGGCAACTCCTCCAACCGCAACCGCAAGAAATACGACCTGAACTTTTCCACCGGGGCCTGGAACCCGCTGCTGACCGCTTTTGATGTCCAGGCCAAAAAGGAAATGGCCAATATTGCCGTTCTGTCCCACCTCAAGGTCATTGATCAGGGCCTCAAGCGTCTGGGGACCAACTATCTCCAGCTCGGCGTGACCGATGCCATGATCAGCATGGCCAAGGAAAAAGAAGATCTGGCGCTTAAAAATCTCGAATACGTCAAGACCCGCGCCGGGCTTGGCCAGGGCGCCCAGCTGGATGTGCGCATCGCCGAGACCAAGGTCAATCTGGCCCGCACCGAAGCCGAAAAAATGCGCACCAACAAGTCCGTGCTTCTGGACGAATTGAAGTTCATTTTGGGCGTGCCTTTTGTCCAGAAGGTCGAACTGTCGCTCGCCAATGCCCCGTCGCAGGTGCTTGAGGATTTCAATCCGTCCACCATCACCGACGAGAAACTCAAGAAGCATTCCTTTGCCCTTCGTATCCATGAATACGAAAAGGCTTTGCAGAAAAAGAACATCTCCCTGTCCTACATCCACTTCCTGCCGACGTTCTCTTTTGGCTTCACCTCGGTGTCCACGCTGAACAACACCAGCTACAAAGAAGACACCTCGACCCTGCCCTTCATGTATCCCAACCTGACGCTCAATTTCCCCTTCGACTGGTGGACAAAGGGACGTGACGTCAGCCGGCAGTACAAAAAGATGGCCCAGATGAACGTGGAAGGCCGCAACCTGGAATTCTCGCTCATGAGCCAGTTCCAGCAGGCGCTGGCCAAGCTGCGTTCGGCTGTTTCCGAAGTCAAGTTTGCCGAATCCTCGGTGGAACTGCAAAAGCTCACCGTGCAGCAGGCCCAGTTCCGCTTTGATTCCGGCCAGGTGGAATACGACGCGATTGTCACGGCCATGGGCGCGTACCTGGACAGCAAGCAGAGCCTGCTGGTCAAACAGTACGAACGCGACTCGGCCATGCTCGAAGTTCGCTCTATTTCGGGTGAGTTCCAGGATCGCTACATCAATGCCACAGTTATGGAGAGCATCTAACATGATACTTCGTGCCGCGCTTCTGGCGGCCGGTCTTGTGTTGGCCGGACCTTGCGCCACCCTGGCCCAGGCTCCGGCCACGCCGGCTCCCCAGGCGGAAACCGCTGAGCGGGCCTCGTTCCGGCCTGCGGAAATCACCTTTTCCGGCAAGCTCTACAGCCCGGTCAAACTCTCGGTCTTCCTGCCGTACAATGCCAAAATCCTAAGCCTTTCCGGGCAGATCGGGCAGAAGGTCAAGCGCGGCGACGTCCTGGCCACCTACGAGATCCCGCTGGAAACCCGGATGGATGAGAAGACCAAGCTCTCGCCGGCCAACATCAAGGATCTCGAACACAAGCTGGCCGTGGCCGACAAGGAAATCGACCGCCTCACCGCCAAGGGCCGCGAGTTGGAGGCCATGAGCCAGCGCAACATGACCTCGCAGCAGGCCATGTCCATGAACGCCAAGGAAATCGACGTTTATCGGAAAGACAAGGCGGCCGTCAGCGAGCAATTGTCCCTGGCCCGGGACCTCCTCGGCGACCGGGTGGAACTGGCCGAGGACCACTTCGGCAAAGGCGTTGGCGTTGGCAAGGTGCCCAAAGACGGCATCATCAAGGCCCCCAACGACGGTTTCGTCATGTGGATGAACCCGGAACTGCGCGCCGGGGTCAAACTGGCCAAGGAAGCGGAACTGTTTCAGGTCGGTTCGCTCAACCCCATGATCATTCGGGCCCAGGTCCACGAGATCGAGGCCCAGAAGCTCAAGGACGGCGAAGCGGCAGTGGTGACGTTCGATTCCATCCCCGGCAAAAAATTTGCTGCGTCGGTGTCGCGTATTCCCTGGGCGCCCATCCCGGCCGCCTTGCAGCAGCCGTCGTATTACGAGATCGAGCTGACCATTCCGAACCCGGATGCCGAGCTGAAAGAAGGTCTCAAAGGTCAGATCACCATTCAGCCCGGTAAGTAGGTTCCATGATGCATGCTCCCCTCGTGATCGAGGCTGTCGGCTCCGCAGCTGACCTCGACGCCTTTATCCGTTTCCCCTGGGAAATCTATCGCAACGATCCCATGTGGGTGCCGCCGCTCATTCCCATGCAGCGGGATTTCCTGGATCGGGAGAAAGGTCCGTTTTTTGAGTTCGGTCAGGCCGAGTACTATCTGGCCCGCCGTGGCGGCGTGGTGGTGGGGCGCATTTCGGCGCACACCAACGGCCTTTACGAGCAGTACCATGATTCGGAAACCGGGTTTTTCGGTTTTTTCGAGTCCGAGAACAACCAGGAGACGGCCAACGCCCTCTTTGAGGCTGCGGCGGCCTGGGTGCGCGGCCACGGCAAGATTCGTATCCACGGGCCGCTGTGCTTTGGGATTTACGACGAAGTAGGGCTTTTGGTCGAAGGCTTTGATTCGCCGCCGTCCATGATGCAGACCCACAATCCGCCGTATTACGAAACGCTCGTTACGAACTGGGGTTTTGCCAAGACCTACGACTGGTATGCCTACCGCATCAGCCGCAAGCCCGGCATGGATGCGGTCAAGCTGGCCAAGCTGCGCGATTCCATCCTGGCCCGTCAGAAGTGTACCATACAGCCCATCCCCCGCAAGGAATTCGCCAAGCGCGGCCCCCAGATCAAAGAGCTTTTTAACGACATCTGGAGCAAGAACTGGGGCCATGTGCCGCTGACCGACCGCCAGTACGAGGACCTGTTCGTCACGCTGCAGCCGCTGGTGCGTCCGGATCTGGAGAGCATGATCCTCGACGGCGACGAGATTGTGGCCTTTGCCGTGGTGTCGCCGGACATGAACCGCTCGGTCAAAAAATTCAACGGCAAGTTCGGGCTGTGGCAAAAGCTCCAACTGCTCTGGGACTGCCGGGTCAAACCGTTGACCCACTGCCGGGCGATCATCATGGGCGTGTCCCGGACCCATCAGTGGAAGCGGCTCCACCACGCCATCATCATCAATATCATCGTCAATTTCCTCAATAATCATCCGAATATGGAATACTGCGACTGTTCGCTTATCCCGGAATCCCTGGACCAGTGGAACAAGACGCTGATGGATTTTGGCGGCGAACGCTACAAGGTGTTCCGTCTCTATGACCGGGCTGTCTGATCGGCCGATCCGTCGCTCGGATTGGCTGCTGGTCTCCCTGTGCACCCTGGTTGTCTACGCCGTGGCCCACAGGCTGGGGCTGGCCTCGCCGTATGTCGTCAACGACGACGTGCGCCAGCAGCTCTTCTGGATGGCCCGTTGGCTTGATCCTGCCCTGTATCCGCCCGACTTCCTGTCCGCCTATGCCGCCGCCTATGTGCCGGCCGGGGTCAAGGCCCTGTACTTTGCGGCAGCGGCCGGTTTTGGCCTGGATCCCATTGTCTTTTCCAAGCTGCTGACCGGGGGGCTTTTCCTCGTTTTGGCCCTGGCCCTGTTCGGCCTGGGCGCGACTCTCGAAGGGCCGGTGCTGGGCTGGTTTGCCGCGTCCATGGCCTGGCTCATGCCCTATTTTCTCAAGAACATCTCCGGCGGCCTGTCCCGGGGGTTTGCCGGGCCGCTGCTGGCCCTTTTTCTCCTGGCCTGGATGCGCCGGTCCGGCCGGGGTATGGCCTGGGTGCTGCTGCTGGAAGCCGCCGTTATTCCCTACATCGCCATCCTGTGCGCCGGCTGCGCCTGCCTGGATGCCTTGCTGGCCCGGCTGACCGATCGGCCGGCGGCCCCGTTTCCGTCCCGGCCGGTCCATGGTCTGGTCCTGGCGGCGGCAGGCATGGCGGTCTATGCCATGAATCAGTCTATGACCGCCCAGGGCTACGGCCCCCTGGTCGGGCGGGCCGCCCTGGCCGCTGGCGCGGAATTCACCGCTGCCGGACGTCTGGAACTTTTTCCGCTGCCCAATCCGTTTTTTGATTTGATCTATTGGCCTTTTGAGAGCATCGGCCTGTTTCTCGAATGGGGCCTTGTGCCGGGCATCGTGAGCCTCATTGTCCTGGCCCCCATCCTCGTCTTCGGGGCGCGCCGCGCGCCCTGGCGGGATCTGGCCGCCAAGGCCCGGCCGGCGGCCATGCTCCTGGCCGGGTCGCTTGGCCTCTACCTTCTGGCCCGGGCCATTGCCCTGGTCCTGTTCGTGCCGGACCGCTACATCTCCTACACCATCAATCTGCTCTACGCCCTGGCCCTGGCCGTGTGCCTGCGCCACGCCCTGGCCGGTTTGCTGGCCCGCCGGGGCATGGCCGCCGCCTTGGTCCTGGCGGCTGTGGCCCTAGGGTCCTGGCGGCTTACTGGCGTCGGGCTGTACGACTACCGGGTTGATGCGCCGCTTTTTGCCGCCCTCGCCGCCCTGCCCAAGGACGCTGTCCTGGCCGGCAATGCCAAGGATATGGACAATGTGCTGACCTTTGGCCGGCGAAACGTGGTGGCCTCCTTCGAGTTGGCCCATCCCTGGAGTGTCGGGGCCTGGAAGGTCATGCTGCCCCGTCTGGCCCATCAGGCCGAAGCCTACTATGCCAAGGATGCCAGCGTGGTACGGGAATTCGCCCGAGCCTACGGCGTGTCGTACATGGTGGTGCGCGAAGCTGATCTGACCCCGGCGGCCATGACCCGGGGGCCGCTTTTCGCCCCCTTTGACGCGCACATCCGGGAGCTGGCCGGTCAGCCCGGCAATTTCGCCCTTCTCGACGGCGCGAATTTTCCCTATACCAGCCCCGAGCCGGGGGTGCGCCTTGTGGATGTGCGACCCGACGCGGGCACCCCGCCCTGACGGGCCACCGCACGCCGTCCCTGAGCCTGTAACCTCCACAACACGGCGGGAACCATGCCGCATATGCTTTCCATCATCATCCCGCTTTATAATGAGCAGGATAATATCGAGCCGCTTTACACCAAGCTCGACGCCATCATGCCCACCCTGGGCCAGCCCTACGAGATCATTCTGGTCAATGACGGCTCGGCCGACGCCACCCGGGAGCGCATCGACGCCCTGGCCGCGCGCGACGACCGGGTGCGCGTGGTCCATCTGCGGCGCAATTTCGGCCAGACCCCGGCCATGATGGCCGGCATCGACATGGCCCGGGGGCATATTCTTATCCCCATGGACGGTGATCTGCAAAACGATCCGGCCGACATCCCCAAGCTCCTGGCCAAGCTCGACGAGGGCTTTGACGTCGTTTCAGGCTGGCGCAAGGATCGCAAAGACAATCCCATCAAGCGCAATCTGCCAAGCAGAATGGCCAACTGGCTCATCTCGTTTATTTCCGGTGTGCATCTCCACGACTACGGCTGTTCGCTTAAGGCCTATCGCCGCGACATCATCAAGGGGGTCAAGCTCTACGGCGAGATGCACCGGTTCATTCCCATCCATGCCGCTTGGCAGGGAGCGCGGGTGACCGAAGTGGGCGTCACCCACCATCCGCGTATTCACGGCGAATCCAAGTACGGTATGGAGCGGACCATCAAGGTCATCCTCGATCTCATGACCGTCAAGTTCATGGACAAGTACGCCCAGAAACCCATGTACCTCTTTGGCGGCTTCGGCCTAGCCAGTATTGCCGTTTCCATGTTCTTCTTTTTCTTTATGCTCTATTGCAAGTTCTTTCTCAATAAGAGCTTCATAGAAACGCCGCTGCCGCTTGGCGTGGTCATGTTTATGCTTATCGGCATCATGGCCATCTTTATGGGCCTTATTGCGGAAATCTTGATGCGCACCTACCACGAGTCGCAGGACAAGCCGACCTACATTGTTGACTGCACCCGAAACTGCAAGGAATAGGCCTTGTCGTGTGCGGCATCTGCGGTTTCATTGGCCCAGGCGGGGCAGGGGAGCTGGCCGCCATGAATGCGGCCCTGGCCCGGCGCGGTCCGGACGGGGAAGGGCGTTTTATGGATGCCCGGCGCGGGGTCTATCTGGCTCATCGCCGGCTGGCCATCATCGACCTGGAAGGCGGAGCCCAGCCCATGGCCACGGCCGATGGACAGCTGGTCGTCACCTACAACGGCGAGATTTATAACCATCTCGAACTGCGCCGGGAGCTTTCCGCCCGGGGCCACCGCTTCGTCTCGGACCACAGCGACACTGAGATTCTCCTCCACGGCTGGCGGGAGTGGGGCGAAGGCCTGCCCGAACGCCTAAACGGCATGTGGGCCTTCGCCCTCTACGATACGGCCCGGGGACAGCTCTTCTGCTCCCGCGACCGCTTCGGCAAAAAGCCTTTTTTTTATGCTGCGGGTGGGGGATTTTTTGCCTTTTCCTCGGAACTGTCGAGCCTCATGGCCCATCCGAAGCTGGCCGACCGGGCCGTGTCCCGCGCCAGTCTGCGCAAATATTTCGCCTACGGATTCATTCCGGCCCCAAACGCCCTGTACGTCGGCACGCATAAGCTCCCTGGCGGCTGCAATCTGCTCCTGGACGTGGACGATCCGAAGGCGCAGCCGCGCCGGTGGTGGACGTTTCGCCTGGAGCCGGACCAGCGGCTGGCCCAGGCCCCCCAGGCGGCCGTGGCCGGGCGCGTTCTGGAGCTTTTGGAGGCGGCCGTGGCCCGGCGGCTCATGTCCGACGTGCCGCTCGGCATTTTCCTGTCCGGCGGGGTCGACTCCTCGGCCGTCACCGCCCTGGCCGCCCGCCACGACAGCGGCATCCGCGCCTTTTCCATTGGCTTTGACGATCCGGCCTTTGACGAATCGGCCAAGAGCCGGGAAGCCGCCGAGGCGTTGGGTGTTCCCCGCCATACGGCCCGGCTCACCCTGGAAACGGCGCTCGCCCTCATGCCGGAGATCGTTGGCCGCCTGGACGAACCCATGGGCGATGTGTCGCTTATTCCCACGGCGCTTTTGTGCCGCGAGACCCGCCGGCACGTCACGGTGGCCCTGGGCGGCGACGGTGCCGACGAACTCTTTGCCGGCTACGATCCCTTCCGGGCCGTGCGGGCGGCCGAATGGTACAGCCGGCTGACGCCCCGGCCCATCCACCAGGCCCTGGCCCTCTTGGCGGCCCGGCTGCCGGTCGGTCACGGCTACATGGCCGCCAGTTTTAAAATAAACCGCTTCCTGCGCGGCCTGTCCCAGCCCAAGCCCTTGTGGAATCCGGTCTGGCTCGGGCCGCTGGCCCCGGAAGAGATCGCCGACGTGTTCGCCGAACCCGTGGATCCAGAAGACCTCTACAGTGAGGCGATCGAGATCTATGAGTCCTGCCGGTCCACGGATATGATCGACCGCACCATGGAATTTTACACCCGGCTCTATCTGCAAGACGACATCCTGGTCAAAACCGACCGGGCCGGCATGATGCATTCCCTGGAAGTGCGCGCCCCGTTTTTGGACATCGAGCTGGTCGATTACGTGCGCACCATTCCGGCCGGGCTTAAGTATCATCGGGGCATCACCAAATACATTCTCAAAAAGGCCCTGGAAGCAGTCTTGCCGTCGAGCATCATCTACCGCAAAAAGCAGGGCTTCGGCGTGCCCATCGGCCGCTGGCTGGCCGGTGGTGCATTGCCCATGGGACCGGCTTCGCCGCTGGAAGCCGGCCTCAACACGACCGCCATCGAGGCCCGCATCGCCCAGCACCGGGCCGGCCGGGCCGATCATCGCCTGTTTCTCTGGAATTGCTGGGTCCTTCGCCATATGGACCTGGGGGGAGGCCGTCTTGCACTTTGACAGCATTGAATATGCGGGCCTTCGGGTGCTGCGCCGGTTTTTTTTCACGGAAAAGCGGCTGGCCGCCTGGGGCAGCCGGCTGCCATACTACCGGGTCAACCAGGGCGTGACCGACCCGACCGCCATTGCCACAGCCTACGCCGCCGACCTTGGCCGCCTGGGGGTGGACGTGGCGGGCAAGCGTGTGATCGAGATCGGTTGCGGCTCGGCCAATGGTGCCGGCTACGCCCTGGCCGCCAGGGGCGCGGCCTCGGTTGTCTGCCACGAGCCCTATGCCCTCCACGACGTGGGCCTGGACGCCAAGCACCTGGAGGCCCAGGTCATCCGCCATCCCAGCGTGAAATTTTCCGTGGTGCGCCGGGTCGCCACCCTGGCCGGCCTGCCCGATGCCTCGGCCGACATCATCGTGTCCAATTCGGTCCTGGAGCACGTGGCCGATACCCAGGCCCTTTTTGCTGATCTGGCCCGGCTGCTGGCTCCGGGCGGGGTCATGGTCCACCGGGTCGATTACCGCGACCATTTCTTCAAATATCCCTTCCAGTTCCTGCTCTATTCCAAGCGGACCTGGAACTGGTTTCTAAACCCCGGCGATCTGCCCCGCTGGCGCTACGACGACCATGCCGGCGCCCTGGCCCAGGCCGGTTTTGACGTCTCGGTCCTTGATTACGAGCGCGACGAAGACGGCTTTGCCGCCATAGCCGACCGCCTCCACCCCGACTTTCAGGACCGCGATCCTGATATGCTAAATATTATCCAGGCGACGTTGGTGTGCCTCCGGCGGCCAGGAGGGGCGTTGCCCCTCCTGGACCACCCCACCGGGGGGACTGCGTCCCCCCGGACCCCCCCGACTGGGGGTGACCGCGCATGAGTGGAACCAACGCCGCCGACACCCCCATTGAAAGTTTTGGGGAAGGGAGAGCGCGAGAGGGAAACCCTTTTTCCCAAAAAGGGTTCCCCTCTCGCATTCTGTCTTCTCTCCATCTCCTCCTCCTCAACTACGAATATCCGCCCATAGGCGGCGGGGCGGGGAATGCCACGGCCAACATGGCCCGGGAGCTGGCCTCCTTGGGGCACCGGGTGCGGGTGGTGACGGCCGCCTTTGCCGGGCAGGCGAAGCGGGAGGTTGTGGACGGCTACGAGCTGTGGCGCGTTGCGGCTGTGCGGCGACATGCCGACCACTGTTCTCCGCTGGAGATGCTCACGTTTCTGGCCAGCGCCGGGCTGGCTCTGCCGGTCATGCAGCGGCAGTTCAAGGCCGATGCCTGCATCTGCTTTTTCGGCATCCCCTGTGGCCCGGCCGCCTGGCTGCTCAAGGTGCTTTGCGGCGTGCCCTATGTGGTGTCGCTTCGCGGCGGCGATGTGCCGGGGTTTCAGCCCTACGATCTGGCCGGCTACCACCGCGTGACCTCGCCGCTCATCCGTTTTTTGTGGCGTCATGCCGCCCAGGTCGTGGCCAACAGCCGGGGGCTGGCCGGACTGGCCCGGCAGTCGGCCGGGGAGACGCCCATTTTGATGATCCCAAACGGCGTGGACACCGAGCGGTTCCGGCCGGCCGGGGAATCTGGGGCGGCCGGGGCGGTCGGGGAATCTGGGGCGGCCGGTCCCGTGCGTCTGGTGTTCGTCGGCCGGGTGGTGCGCCAAAAGGGCCTTGATGTGCTGCTCGACGCCCTGTCCCGGCTGCCGGCCGAGCTTGACTATCGGCTGACCATTGTCGGCGACGGGCCGCTGCGGCCGGAACTGGCCGAGCGGGCCGCCGGCCTGGGCCTGGCCGACCGGGTGGCCTTTGCCGGTTGGGCGGCGCGTGAGGCCATGCCGGGGCTGCTTGGCGGGGCTGACCTGTTTGTTTTTCCCTCCCGGGACGAGGGGATGCCCAATGCCGTGCTGGAAGCCATGGCCTCGGGGCTGCCGGTGGTGGCCACGCGGATTTCCGGCAACGAGGAGCTGGTTGGCGACGGCGAGACCGGCTTTCTGGTCCCTCCCGACGATGCGCCGGCCCTGGCTCATGCCCTGGCCCGGCTGTTGGCCGACCCAGGCCTTTGCCGCCGGATGGGCGCGGCCGGGCGGGAGCGGGTGGTGCGGGAGTATTCCTGGCAAAGCGTGGCCGAGCGCTATGCGGCGCTTTGCGCCGGGACAGGAGCGTAAGCCATGTGTGGCATCTGCGGCTTTTTGACCGACCAGGGCAGCCCCGAGACGCTGGCCAACATCCTGGCCGCCATGAACGGGCGGCTGGCCCATCGCGGCCCGGACGGCGAGGGCCTTTTTTGCGACGCCTTTCCCCAGGGCGGCGGCGCGGCCCTGGGCCATCGCCGGCTGGCCATTATCGACCTTGTGACCGGCGACCAGCCGCTTTTTAACGAAACGCGCACGCTGACCATTGTTTTTAACGGCGAAATCTACAATTTTCAGGAGCTTCGCCAGGAACTGCTGGCCAAGGGCCACGTGTTCGCCAGCCGCAGCGACACCGAGGTCATCATCCACCTCTACGAGGAGCTCGGACCGGCCTGCGTGGCCCGGCTTCGCGGCATGTTTGCCCTGGCCATCTGGGACAGCGCCCGCCGTGAGCTTTTTCTGGCCCGCGATCCCTTTGGCAAAAAGCCGCTCTATTACGCCGCCATCCCGGGTGGTCTGGCCTTTGGCTCGGAACCCAAGGCGGTGCTCACCCATCCGGCCGTGACCGCCCGGCTGGATGCCGAGGCCGTGGCCCATTACCTGACGCTCCAGCACGTGCCCGAGCCTTCGACCGGCTTTATCGGCGTCGCCAGCCTGCCTGCCGGGCATACCCTGCTGCGGCGCGACGGCCGGACCCATATCGAACGCTTTTTTCGGTTGGAGTACCAGCCCAAGCTGACCGGTTCTGTGGACGCCCTGGCCGCCGAACTGCGAGAGCGGGTGACCGAGGCCGTGCGCCTGCGCCTGGTGGCCGATGTGCCGCTTGGGGCGCATCTGTCCGGCGGGGTGGACTCGGCCATTGTGACCGCTGTCATGGCCGGGCTGACCGACCAGCCCGTGCGCACCTTTTCCATCGGCTTTGCCGAGGAAGCCTTCAGCGAAACCCCCAAGGCCCGGGCCGTGGCCGAACGCTTTGGCACGCGGCACACGGAATTTATCGTCGGCTTTGACGAGGCCCGAAGCGTCATGGAAGCGGTGGTCGCGGCCACGGACATGCCCTTTGCCGATCCCTCGGCCCTGGCTGCCTGGCACCTGTGCCGGCTGACGCGGGAGCATGTCACCGTGGCCTTAAACGGCGACGGCGGCGATGAGATGTTTGCCGGCTACCAGCGCTACTGGCTCGATCCCCTGGCCGATGCCTATGCCCGTCTGCCCCGGATCCTGACCCGTCGTCTGGTCCCCTGGTTGGCCGATAAAATCCCGGCCCGGGGGGATGTGCCGGTCGAGGCCGACTGGCGCGCCGGCCTCAAACGGCTGGCCCAGGCCGTGAGTCTTCCCCGCGCCGCCAGCCTCGTGCGCTGGGGCTCGTACTTCTCGCCAACCGACCGCCTGGCCTTACTGCGCCCGGAATTCGCCAAGGCTGCCGGCCCGGCCGATTCCGTGGCCCTCTACGAATACACGGCTGCCGCATCCAAGGCCGACGCCGCTCTGGACGCCAGCCTTTTTGCCGACGCCGCCATCTATCTGCCCGGAGACCTGCTGGTCAAAGCCGACCGCATGGCCATGGCGAGCGGCCTGGAAGGGCGTTCGCCGCTGCTCGATACGGAGTTGGCCGCCTTCGCCGCCCGGCTGCCCGTGCGCCTCAAGCTGCGGGGCCTGACCGGCAAGTACCTGCTGCGCCGGGCCTTTGCCGATTGCCTGCCGCCGGGGATCGCCAACCAGTCCAAGCGCGGCTTCGGCCTGCCGGTGACCGGCTGGTTCCGCGGCCCGCTGCGCGAATTTGCAGGCGATCTGCTGACCAACGGCCGGGTTGCCCGCGACGTCGCCCGCCCCGAGGCCGTCGCAGCTATACTCGACGCCCACGCCGCCGGCCGGGCCGACCACGGCAAACGCATTTTCGCCCTGGTCATGCTGGAGCTGTGGCTGCGCCGCTTTTTTGCGGCCCGCTGAGCGCAAGGCACTCGCGCCTGCATAATGGAAAAGCCCGCGTCCTCGTTTGTCTGGAGGGCGCGGGCTTTCGTTGCGTCTTTTCCGAGCAGGTCAGCGGGTCAATTCTTCCACCGGGATAAGCTTGTCCAGGTCGAGCAGGATGAGCAACCGGTCGTCGAGTTTGCCCACGCCCTTGATGTATTCGGATTCTATCCCGGAAACGACGGGCGGCGGCGGCTCGACCGTGTTCGATTGGATGCGCAGGACTTCGGACACGCCGTCGACAACAAACCCGATAATCATTCCGTGGAGTTCGATGACGATGATCCGGGTCTGGTTGTCATGCGGATGATAGTCCATGTTGAATCGGCTGCGTAAATCAATGACGGGAATCACCTTCCCCCGCAGGTTGATGACCCCTTCGACATAGGGAGGGGAATTGGGCACCTTCGTGATGGCCATCGTGCGGATGATTTCCTGCACTTTGAGAATGTCGATGCCGAATTCTTCGTCGCCGATCCCGAAGGTGACGAGTTGGAGGAGTTCGTTTTCCTGCTTCATCGTGGTCGGTTCGCTCATGAGGCTCTCCCGAGGCAAGGCGGTTTTGGGCCGGAGGGGATGGCTGAGGCATTAGACCCACTTTCCGTTTTCATGTCTTCAATTATCTGTTTGAGGGCCGGGGCCTGGACTGGGGGGGCTTGGGGCCGCGATACGCGCCTCCCCTTTTCGGAATACACAAAATCAGGCAGGATACGACCTAAAAGAGGTCTGTCATGCTCCATGCCGTCCGAATGTTGACCATCGCCGCCCTGCTGGGCGCAGTGGCTCTTGTTGCCCAGGCCGCAGGCGCTCCTCCCTGCTCGTTTGTCGGCGGCTACCCGGCCGCTCAAACTCCCGAACTGCTGGCCAAGGCCCAGGCCATGACCGATGCCGCCGATGACAATGGCCTAAGCTCCCTGCGGGCGACAGGCGTTGTGGTCATCCCCCAGGGCACAGCGGAAGACGTCCAGTGCGGGCCGGACAAGCTGTGCCAGGTGACCATCGCCGGCAAGCGGCTCTGGATGCTGGAAAATGGCTTGCAGTGCCAGTAGGGGGAGCAGGCGTCAGGGGTGTGTACAGAGACGAGATGCGAAGAGGAGTGAAGAGGGGCATAGAGTAGAGCTGCCTCCGGCGGCCGGGAGGGGGTAACCCCCTCCCGGACCCACCCTGACAGGGGTTAAGGGGGGCGGGAGAGTCGCAAGCGGCCCGGGCTCACTTCAGGCCTTTGAGACGGCGGTTCCCGTCAAGTGCTGGCAACTGCGCGCCCTGGTCCACAGCCGACCGCCTTGCCGGCCAACGCCAAGAACCCTTTGAAAACTTTTCCCGTTGCAGGGGTCCGGGGGGATCATCCCCCGCCGCCGGAGGCATCTTCTGCCTCCTCTTCTCCCCCCTTCATCCGAAGAAGACGGCATCCGCTTTATTCGGGTCGCTGGCGCGCACGTTGTCGGCCAGTTCGTCGAGGAGCGCTTCCATGGCGTCCGGGGCGGGCGGCGTTGGCAGATGGGGCACGCCGAAGTGGTCGGGGTCAAGCCGCGTGAAGGCCAGTTCGTCATTGATCCGGCAGGCGTCGCCGACAACGCCGCAGGCGCTGGCCTGTTCCAGGCCGGCGGGGTCCAGGGACTTGGTGAAGCGGAGCATATCCGAGGGGGATTGGCAGGCGTTGATGGCTTCGATCTCGGCGTTGATCTTCTCGGCCACGCTATGGAGGAGGTCGTACCCGGGGACGGGCATCATGCGGCCGGGCTGTCTGGGGTCGGCTGTATAGCCGCCGTCGTTGTATTGCTTGATTTCCCGTTGCATGGTCTCGTAGGCGCGACGCACGGCCTTGCGGTAGCGGCCGGCGGCGGTGAGGGCCATGGGACGGGCGATGGGACGAAGCTGCTTGACCGGAGGCAAGGCGGCCGGATCAAGGCCGAGACTGGCCAGGAAGGCATCGGCCCCGGGGTGGTCAAGGAGCAGGCGGCGCAGGGTATGGACGGCATCGACGGCCGGGGCGGACCGGCTGATGACGCGTTTTCGCAGGGATTCGAAATTTTCCAGGCGTTCGTCGAGGCGGCAGCGGCGGGAGAAAAAGCTGTCTGCCATCTCGCATAATACTTCGTGTTTGAGGTCGTCGGCGAATTCGGACCCGATGGTCATGGGTGCGCTCCAGGGCTGCGGTTTGCCATGGATTGCTGGTACGCCTTGGGCAGTTGCTTGGCAAGCGGCGGGGCCATGACAAAGCACCGGATATTGGCTAGGTTGGAGGAGCCTGGCAAGGAGGTGCGCCATGGACGCCGATTCCCGGACCCGGAAGGACCTGCTGCTGGAGGTTGGGGTTTTGCAGCGGCGCGTGGCCGATCTTGAGGCCGAGCGCGAGCGGTATATGGAAGTGGAGCGGGTCTTGCGCCAGGGCGAGGACCGATACCGCCGGCTGCTTGAGTCGGTCACGGACTATGTCTACACCGTGGTGGTGCGCGACGGTCGGCCTGTGGCCACGGATCATGGGGCCAACTGTCTGGCCGTGACCGGATATACGGCGCAGGAGTACCACGACAGTCCGCTCTTGTGGCTGACCATGGTGCCGCCGGAGGATCGGCCGGCCGTGCTGGAACATGCCGCCCGCTTGCTGGCCGGGGAGGACGCCGGGCCGCTAGAGCACCGCATTGTCCACAAGGACGGCACCATCCGTCATGTGCGCAACACCCCGGTGCTGCACCGCGATGCCGCCGGACAGCTTGTGGCCTACGACGGCATTGTCAACGACATCACCGAACGCAAGCGGGCCGAGGAGCTTTTCACCCGTTTGTCCCTGCACGACGGGCTGACCGGCCTGCCCGGACGGGCGCTGTACATGGACCGGCTGCGCCAGACGATTGCCCTGGCCGAGCGCCACAATGAGCGGGCAGCCGTGTATTTCATCGATCTGGACCATTTCAAGGACGTCAACGACCAGCACGGCCATGAGACAGGGGATGCGGTGCTGGCCCAGGCGGCCCAGCGTCTGGTGCATTGCGTGCGCCGTTCCGACACCGTGGCCCGGCTTGGCGGCGACGAGTTTGTGGCCCTGACCCCGGGTATCGGCGAAACGACGCATGCGGCGGCCATCGCCGGGAAGATGGTGGCGGCCCTGCGCGAGCCGTTTCTGGTCCGCGGGGCGACGTGCCGGCTTGGGGCCAGCGTCGGGGTGGCTTTTTTCCCGGACGACGCCGTGCGCGGCGGGGAACTGCTGCGGCTGGCCGATGCGGCCATGTACGCCGCCAAGAACGCCGGTCGAAACGGCTGGCGCATGGCCGGCAGCCTGGGGGAGGAGGCTCCCGCCGTCCTAGCCGATGATCCCAAGCACGCGCCACCACCAGTACGTAAGCGGCCATAGGCCAATGATGGTGATGGCGGCGGTTATGAGGCACAGCCGCGTCACATCCCGGCCCGGCACGTAGCCGGCCTGGATGGCCACCACCAGGGGCGGGGCCTGATAGGGCAGGATCACCGACGAGAACGCCACCACCTGGGTCATGGCCACGGCCAGAGGCGACCAGCCGACGGCTGCGGCCAGATCCGGCACAAGCGGCGTCATGACCGGCGGCACGCCGGGCAGCGTTACCGCCAGCCCCACCAGGGTGGACAGACCCGTCAGCAGCCCGAAGGCCAATCCCGGGGCCTCGGGCGAAAGCGGCAGTGCGGCAATGGCCATCCGGGCCAGACTGCTGCCCAGGCCGCTGTGGTCGGCCACCGCGCCCAGACTCACAATGCCGGCCACGTAAAAAATCGCCTCGAACCGAAGCGTCCCAAAGGCATTGGCCGGGAGCAGGCCGCTGCCCGGATACAGGCAGACCAGCGCCGCCAGCATTCCGGTCCAGGCGGCCGGTATGTGGTGCCAGCTGTCGCTTGACCACAGGGCCACGGCCAGGACCAGCACCAGCCCCAGGCGTTTCTGGAGCGCGGTGGCTGGGGTCTGGTCCGGGCCTTCGGCCGTGGCCGGATCGGCGGGGCGGGGGGTGTCGCGGTAGAGCACGGCCAATAGGGCAATGAGGATGCCCAGGCGCAAGGCCCCGAGGATGGGGAAGTGGAGCAGGAAATAGGTGGCGTAGGAAGGGGCTGCGCCGAGTACGGATTCCATGGCCCCGGCCAGGACATTGTTGGGAATGTTGGCCGGCAGCACGGCGGTAGCGGGCAGATAGGTGCCAAGCAGGCCGCCGAGGAAAAGCCCGTGGCGGCCCTTGCGGCCGGGCAGGTAGCCCAACCGGTCGGCCAGGGAGGCCAGGATGGGCAGCAGCAGCATGACCCGGCCCATGGACGAGGGCATGACAAAGAGCAGCGCTGCGGAAAAAAGCGTCACCCCGGCCACGGCCCGGGTATACGAGCGCGTCAGGGCCGGGGCCAGCCGCCGGGCCAGCCGGTCGCCCAGGCCGGTGTGGCGGATGGCTTCGCCCAGGACCGCCCCGGAGAAGACCAGCCAGACCGCCGAGGAGGCAAACCCGGCAAAGACAGTGCTGGCCGGAGCCAGCTTGCCGGCCATGCACAGGGTGAAAAAGACGATGGCGGTCAGCCACGGCGGCAGCCAGCCGGTGGTCCACAGGCCGATGGACAAGAGGATCGCCGCCGCGACCCGGAGCTGATTGTCAATAACGACAAACGGCTGGAAAAGGACCATGGCGGTCAGGAGAACGGCGGCCAGGGCCAGACGCTGGGGCGGGGTCATGGCCGGGGCGGCAGGGGGCGAGGGCGAAAGCATGGGCGGCTCCATCTGTTTTGCGCACCATGCTGCAAAGCGGGCGGCCTGCAAAGCCTGGTCTGGAACCTGCGGCCTTCCAACGGCGCTCCATTGCCTTCCTTGTACCCAAACGATACAAGGACAATCAGGCCAAGAACCGAAACCCGGACCCGGTCCGGCCAGGCGGGGGCGACGTGTTCGGCAAACTCGCGCGTGCGGTGAAGAGCTTTTTTTCCGACAGCCAGTCGGATGTCCCCCAGGGACTGACCGAAGAGCAGATACAGACCGAATTCAAGAAACGCTACCACCATTTCAAGCTGCTCTTGACGGCCAACAAAAAGGCCCTGGAACTGATGACCGAGATGGAGGAGGCTTTAAACGGCCGCCGCACCTTCGGCATGGCCTTCATTCGAGCCCATTCCACGGCCGTATCGGTCAATGTCTACAAGATCGTCGAGCACCTAAACGCCATCGCCCCGGGCCGGTATGCGGAACTCTACAACCGCATCAAAGACATCCAGCGGCGCATCGGCGAATGCCTGGCCGCCTCCTGCACCCAGGACACCCCGGCCGATCTGGTCATCCCCATGGGCAAGGCCGGGCGCGATCTGGCCGATCTGGTGGGCGGCAAGATGGCCGGCCTCGGCGAGATCGTGCGCCGCACCGGACTGCCCGTGCCGCCGGGCTTCGCCATCACAGCCAGGGCCTATCACCGGCTCATCGGGGACAACGACCTCAAGGATGAGATTTACCGTCTGCTCCAGTCGGCCGGTCCCGACGATCAGCGCAACCTGATGATCTTAAGCTCGCAGATCCGCAACAAGATCACCGAGACCACGGTGCCGGAGGATGTGGCCAAGGCCATTCTGGCGGCCTACGACACCCTGTGCGCGCCCTTTGGCCGTCCGATGCCGGTGTCGCTGCGCAGCTCGGCCCTGGGCGAGGATGAGGCCGGGCAGACCTTTGCCGGCCAGTTTTCCTCCAAGCTCAACGTCGGTCCCGAGGACATCCTCCAGTGCTACAAGGAGATCGTGGCCAGCAAGTACAGCCCGCAAGCCATGACCTACCGCTTCAACCGGGGCATCCCGGATGAGGACGTGGCCATGTGCGTGGGCGTCATGGCCATGGTCGACGCGGTGGCCGGCGGGGTCATCTACTCCCGAAATCCCCTGGATATCCGCGACGACTCCATCCATATCCACAGCGCCTTCGGCCTGGCCAAGTCCGTGGTCGACGGCTCGGTTGGCACCGACGAGTTCGTGTTCGTCCGGGAAACGCCGCCGCGTTTGTCCGAGCGCCATATCCGGCGCAAGGACCAGGAGTTTATGTGTCTGCCCGGGGAGGGCGTGTGCCGCACCGAAACGACCGGCCAGCGGGCCATGGAACCGAGTATTTCCGACGAGACGGCCACGTCCCTGGCTGAGGCCACCGTGACGCTGGAGGCCATGTACGGCGCGCCGGTCGATGTGGAATGGGCCGTGGACGGGGCCGGGGCCATCTGGTTTTTGCAGTGCCGGGAGCTGGTGCAGTTGCCAAGCCAGTCCGGGGGCGGGGAGAGCCGGGTGTACGGCACGCCGCTGGCCTCGGGCGGGGTGACGGCCAGTCCGGGGGCGGGCTGCGGCCCGGTGTTTGTGGTGCGCCGGGAGGCCGACCTGCTGCGCTTTCCCCGGGGCGGCGTGCTGGTCGCGGTCGAGGCCCCGCCGCGCTATGCCTCGGTCATTGACATGGCCTCGGCCATTATTACGGAAAAAGGCGGCGCGGCCGGCCATCTGGCCAATGTGGCCCGGGAGTTTCGGGTGCCGTCCATCATGGGGCTGGCCGGGGCGACCAGTCTTTTGGCCCCGGAGACCGAGGTCACGGTGGATGCCGACGGCCGGGCGGTCTATCCGGGCCGGCTCCAGGAGCTGCTCGACGAGGCCGCTGCCCAGCGCCAGCCCGCGCCGGAGCGCATCACGCCCATGCATGCCATTTTGCGCCGGGTCATGGACCAGATCACGCCGCTGCATCTCATCGATCCCAATGTGCCGGCCTTTGCCCCGGAAAACTGCGCTTCGCTCCACGACGTCACCCGGTTTTGCCACGAAAAGTCCGTGTCCGAGATGTTCAATTTCGGCCAGGAGTTCCACTTCTCCAAGCGGGCGGCCAAGCAGCTCAAGTACAAGGGCACGGCCATGAAGTGGTGGTTTATCAACCTCGACGACGGCTTCACCCACGAAGTGCCGGGCAAATACGTCAAGCTGGAGGAAATCTGCTCGATTCCGGTCGGGGCCTTGTGGGACGGCATCATCGCCATCCCCTGGCAGGGGCCGCCGCCGGTGGACGGCCGGGGACTGATGTCGATCATTATCCAGGCCTCGACCAACCCGCAACTGGAGGCGGCCTCCCATTCGTCTTTTTCCGAGCGCAATTATTTCATGGTTTCGAGCAATTACATGTGCTTAAGTTCCCGCTTCGGGTTCCACTTCTGCACCGTGGAGGCCATGGTGGGCGACCGGCCGTCGGAAAACTACGTGAGTTTCCAGTTCAAGGGCGGGGCAGCGGAATATACCCGGCGTCGCCGCCGGGCCCAGTTCGTGGGCGAGATCCTGGAGATCCATGGCTTTGTGGTGGAGGTGACGGAAGACGCCTCCTTCGCCCGGGTCAGCGGCGGCCCCCAGGAGGAGATGCAGCAGGCCCTGACTGTTATCGGCTACATGCTCATGCACACCCGCCAGCTCGACATGATCATGCACAACGAGCCCATGGTGCAAAGCTACAAGCAGAAAATTCTGGACGATCTGGTCACCGTGGTGGGTGCGCCGACCCACGCGGTCCCCCCGTGTCCGGTCCAGGCGAGCGAGACGACGGCCGAAGCGGAAACGACCGCATAAACCGCCGGTCGATCCAATCCTTAAGCCCCATGGCCCAGGCTCCTTCGGCCACAAACGGCCCCTTGCGCAGGATGGCCCGGCCGTCGCCGCAGTTGAGGAGCGCCAGGAAGTTGCGGTCGGTGTCGCAAAAGGGCCGAAGCCGGTCTCCGGTGAGAAAGGCCAGCAGGTTGCGGGCCAACACCGGCCCCTGGCGCACGGCATAGACCCCGGCCCTGGGGAGCGGTGTGGGGCCGAAGTGGATGCAGTCGCCGCCGCCGAAGATTTCCGGATGAAACGGGCTTTGCAGACAGGCCGAAACGGTCAGGCCGCCGCCCGGGCCAACCGACAGGCCGCAGTTGGTGAAAAGGCCGGGCGGCTGGGTTCCGGTGGCCACGAAGACGATGTCGCAGGGGCGTGCCGTGGCGTCGGAAAACTGCGCCGTCTGGCCGCACAGACCGACTACCCGGGCCGGGATGACGGTCGCCCCGCGCCGGGCCAGCGACTCCCCGGCCAGCTCGACGGCCCGTTCGGGCCAGCCCGGGAGCAGGCCCCGGGGCGCGGCAACGGCCACCGTCGTTCTGTCCAGTCCCGCAGCGGCCGCAAGGCCCAGCACCCCCGCCGCCACCTCGAAACCAGCCGCCCCGCCGCCAACCACCAGTACCCGCGCCGTTTCGCCAGCCGCCGTCCGGGCCAGGAGCTCCTGGCGGGCCAGGAGTAGATTTTCAATGGGTTTGACCGGATAGACGGTCGCGCCGGGTAGGCCGGGCGTGCTGGCGACCGGAAAATCCGGCACGACCCGGCTGCCGATGCCGAAGCTGACCGCGTCATAGGAAAAATGCCGCCCATCCCGGAGAAAAAGGCGACGGGCGGCCGGGTCGATGGCCGACACCGTGCCGCGCACAAAGGTCCCCCCGGGCCGGGCTAGTCTGGCGGCGATGGGGAAGCGTACCTCGGGCAGGGTATACCGGCCGGTCAAAAGACCCGGCCCCATGCCGGAATAGGCCAGATACGGCCCCGGGGCGATGCACAGGATATCGATGCCGGCCGCCCGGAAATCGGCCAGCCGGGCCAGGACAGGCAGATGGACATGGCCGCCGCCAGCCAGGATAAGGCGTTTTTTGAACATGGCCTACTCTACGCCAAGGCTGCGGCGACGGGAAGGCGGGGCGGGAAAAAAGCGGGGATCAGGGCTCGTCGGCTTCGGGCGGCAGGCAGTGGAGGCGGCGCAGTTCGGCCATGATGGATTTTTCATCCACCGGTTTTTGCAGAAACGAGGTGGCCCCGCCCAGATACATGGCGTTGTGGGTGTCCTCGCCGTCTTCGAGCACCGAGGTGATGACCACCTTGCAGCAGGTCTCGTGGGTGAGGCCGAAGTCTTTTTCGATCTCGCGCATTTCTTTCAGTGCCCGGGGACCGTCGATGACCGGCATGAGCAGGTCCATGAAGACCAGGGCATAGGGCTTGCCCTCTTCCAGGGCTTTCTGGAAGACCATGATGGCGTCCTCGCCGTTCACGGCCGCGTCGCACTGGGCGTAGGGGTGCAAAATGTATTCGAGAAAGCTTCTGCTGTAAAAGTCGTCATCGACAATGAGCGCCCTCATGATTCCTCCGGCGGGGTGGGTGAGCGGGAAACGTCGAGGGTTGATGTATATGCAGCCATTGGTGTTTCTAGCGGCCGGCCGCCCTGGCTGTCAAGGCAGGCTAACGCCTAGTCGTTTTTAAGAATCGTGGAATAGTTTCCGGCGCAGTGGCAATCCGTGTCGTAGCGGCGCACGTAATCGAGCCGGCTGCGCAGGCAGCTGACCACGCCGTCCCGGAACACCACCCAGATGCGGCCATAGCTGGCGCAAAGATAGCTTTCCGGACCAAGGACGGCTTGTTTGACGGCGGCCGGGTCGCCAAGCAATTCCTTGACCTGTTTGATCGACATGCCCGGAACCAGACGCCGTTCGGCAAAAGCGGCGTCCTGCCCCATTTCGTTCTCTATTTCCTTGGCCCGAAATTCACGGTCCGCCCCAAAAGGCACGGCCGCCATGCGGGCCTCGCCGGCCTGCCGGTCGCGCACGGCGGTCTCGGCCAGGGCGGCGGCGCGCAGTTCGGGATTGCCGGCAAAGGAAGCCAGGCGTTGTTCCAGCGTGCCGGGTTCGGTCTCGGCCCGAAGCGTCAGGCGCACGGCCAGCCCGTCCGGTACCGGGCGGACCTCCTCGTCGGTCACGGACACGGCCAGCAGGCTGTCGACAAAGGCCCGCAGATCCGGCCCGGACAGCCCGGCCCGGGCCACGGCCGGGTCGCCGGCCAGTTGGCTGGCAGCGGTGTCGAGCAGTTTGCCCCGGGCCTGATAGCGGCACAGCCGCTTGGCCTGTCCCTGATCGATGTGGGGACCGTAGAAACAGGTGGACGCGGCCGACAGGGCGTGAGCGCCGGAAACCTGACGCCGCACCTCCGGGCTGTCCGGGCCGGCCGCAGGAGTCGTGGCCGCAGCGGGCGCGGCAGCGGGCCGGGCGGTCTCGCCCGGGGATGGGACTGGCGAAGGCGGCGGCCCATACGAGGATGCCGCCTGGGCGGCAGACCAGGGCCGTTGCTGGGCCAGGGCCGGGGCCAGGGAGCCGGCGACCACGAACAGGCCGGCAAGGAGCGCGAGAAGCGATTTGGGCATGGGGCCTTCCTGGGTTTGCCGCAGGGACAAGCAAGAATGATTCCAATGTGGTGTTTCTGAAAAGAGGCCCCGGTGACCGGGGGTGGGAGTTGGAAAGGGGAAAGAGTGTCTCGGGCGGCCGGAGGCGGGAGTTGGAAAGGGGAAAAAAGCCTCCGGCGGCCGGGGGGGATAATCCCCCCCGGACCCCCTTGATGGGGGAAGTTTTTGAAGGGGTTTTGGGCACGAACCGAAGCGCGAGTGGGCTGCGCGCAATACCCGTCAGGCGCCGCAGGCCCTTGATGGGCGCACGTCGCCAGGGGGTGCCTGACCATTGGCGCAAAAAAGGCGCGACCGGTTTCCCGGCCGCGCCTTGGGCGTGTGCGTCAAGCCCCGGACAGGCGGGCTACTTCTTGGCCGGTTTGTGGCAGTCGCCGCAGGTGACCGGACCTTTTTTCTGGGTCATGTGGCAGCCCATGCACTGGCGGTGGAAGGCCCGCATGAGCGGCGTCTTGCCGGGCGCGGCCACGGCGGTGTGGCAATCCGAGCAGGGGATGCCGGCGGTGTCGGCGGTGTTGTCCCGCTTGCCGTCTTTTTCGCCGTGGTGGCAGGCCGTGCAGTCGGTCAGCCCGGCTTTTTCGTTATGGGCGTCGTGGGCAAAGGCCACCGGCAGCCGGGTGGTTTTTTGAAACCCTTCGGTCGGCACGGTGGTCATGTCCTGCTGGCTCATGGCCGGAGCCGCCAGGAGGACGGCGGCGACAAGGACCAGCAGCGCCAAGGATATAAGGGGCGATCGTTTCATGTCGGTTTCTCCTGCGCGCCGGGTTACTCGGCCTCGGGCTTCTCCATGAGTTCATAGATGAGGTCGCCCAGGAACTTGGTGTGCATTTCCAGGCCGAACTTGCTGATGATGTCGTCCAGGCCGCCGTGGCAGTTATGGCAGGGGGCGATGCACCAGTGGACGCCGGTGGCTTTCAGCTGCTCGGCTTTGACGGAGTTGCCGACGATGCGGACGTTTTTAAAGGGAGGTCCGCAGTTGATGACGCCGCCGCCGGCGCAGCAACACAGGTTGTGCTCGCGGTTGGGGGTCATTTCCACCACGTTGTCGCACAGGAAGTGGACGACCTCGCGCAGCTTGTCCATCAGCCCCCGGCCCCGGATGATGTTGCAGGGGTCGTGGATGGTGACGGGCTCGGCAAACTTGTGGGTCAGTTTGATGCGGCCTTCCTGGATGAGTTGCCAGAAGAAGTCCACGGAGTGGACCACCGGCACGGGATGCCATTTCCAGCCGAGCCAGCGGTTGCCGACGTCGTAGACGGCCCGGAAGGCGTGGCCGCACTCGCCCATGACGATGCGTTTGACGCGCAGGCGCTGGGCCGCTTCGTAGTGGGCGCGTTCGATGCGGGCCATGATTTCCGAGTCGCCGGTGAACATGGCCATGTTGGAGTTGTCCCAGCCCGGGGTGGCGGGCATGGTCCAGGAAACCCCGGCGGCGTGGAAGATGGCCGCGGCCTGATAAATGAGCTGGGTGCGGAACTTGGGTTCCGGGGCGATGACGGAATACATGAAGTCCGCACCCTCGACGTCGAGGGGAATGCGCAGCCCCGGGAATTCCTCGCGGGCTTCCTCTTCCTGCCACTGCAGGGTGTCGGGCCATTCGTCGTCTTTGACCCACATCTGGTTCATGGTGGCCGAGTGGCTGTGGGCGGTGTCCTGGATGTACTGGGGGGTGACGCCAAGCTTGTGGCACAGGCGTCTGACGACGCTTATGATGTAGCCGGTGTCGATGCCCAGCGGACAGTAGTGGATGCAGCGGCGGCAGAGGTTGCACTCGGTGTAGGCGACCTGGGCGCACTCGTAGATGAGCGCGGGATCGACTTTCCCGTCGTTGTCAAACAGCCGCCAGATGGTCTGGCTGACCTTGGCCACCGGGGAATAGCTCGGGTCCTTGTGCGACAGGTAGTAATGGCAGGCCTTGGCGCACATGCCGCAGCGCACGCAGGTTTCCATGTAGGTCTTCATCCGCGCGCCGCATTCGCCGGCCACGAGTTCTTTGAAGACCTTCTGTATTTTCTCCGGGGTCAGGCGGTCGACGCCGCGTCTGAGCCCCACGTCCTCGATAAGACGATCGGCAATGGTTTTCATGACATCCTCCGGCGGTTACCAGTCCTTGGCGTGTCTGACGGACCCGAATTCCGAGGCGATGTAGCCACGGCTGAAAAATCCGAACAGCATGTGGGAAAGCCTCGTAAACGGAATGGCGACGAGCATGGCCTCGCCGCACAGGATGTGCAGCGTGGTCACGAAGAGATTGTCGCCGATGCGGTGATAGGCCAGGACGCCGGTCAAAAAGGTCGCGCCGACCAGGGCCAAAACCAGCCAGTCATGCGTGCGGGTGACGAAGCGGACTTCCGGGACGGACAGACGCCGCCACAGGAAATAGAGGCAGGCGAGCACGACGACGATAGACAGGGTGTCGGCCACAGTGCCGGGCAGCGCCGGCCAGGACCAGCCGCGGAAGGCGTCAAACAGGGCAATGTGTCCCATGAGGAACAGGGGGGCGACAATGAGGCAGATGTGGAAGGCAAAGGTGACAATGGTGATGCCGGGGTTTTCCCGCCAGCCCAGCGCCCCGAACGGGGTGATCCAGTGGGCCAGGGATTTAAGCGCATGGGGCCAGCTGATGTAGGCCACAAACGTGGCGTCTTTTTTAAAGGCCAGGGCGCGCATGGCCATGAGCCGGTAGGCCGAGCCGAGGATGAACAGGGCAAACGCCAGCCAGGCCAGGGGGCCGACGGCGAGATCAAACAGGGCGTGCATGGAGAACCTCCTAGCCGGTGAAGGCGGCGACCGGGGCCACGATGCGGTGACACTTGCCATCGGCCACGGCCCGGATGAGCACGTAAGCTCCGTCCGGGGAAAAGGCCGGGGCAAAACACTTGTCAAAGCTCTTGGGATAGGCCTTGCCGTCCACCACTACGGTGAACCGACCGGCTTTCTCCACGGCCACGGCCAGATGGGCGGCGTCAGGGCTCCACACCGGGGGGTAGGCCATGTCGTAGCGGCCGTCCCAGACCTTGCCGTCGCACAGGATGGCGAAATCCGTATTGTGGTTGCTGGCCAGGGCGGCGAAGCGGTTGCCGACCGGGCTCGGGGTCAGGTCGGTCACCACCGGGAAGACGATGTCCCAGGGGGTGTTGTCCACCACCACGGTGAAGTCGCCAAACCGCACGGCGGCAATGGCCGCGAGCTTGGAACCGTCGGGCGAGAAGGCCTGATGCCACAGCTGGCCGTAGCGGATGTCCCAGGCCATGGCGTCGTCGATGGCCATGCCCCAGGCCCCGGCCTTGCGCACCGGCGCGGCGACCGCGCCCGTGGCCGGGTTGAAGGCCGGTCCCCAGGCGCAGGCGTACGAGCCGGCCCAGGCCTTGCCGTTGACGGCAATGGAATAGTCGTAGAGAGAGCGGCGGATGGTCGTGGCCACATTTTTTCCGGCCGGATCAAAGGTCGGCGCCCAGCAGTTGACGAAAATCGAGTCCCAGGCGACTCCATTGACGGCCACGCTGAAAATGCCTTCCTGGAAGGCCGCGATGTCGGCCTGGGCCGGGGCCTTGACCTGGACCACGGCGGCGGCGGCGCTGCCGTCGCGCGAGAGCGTCACCTGGTTGGCGTTGTCATAGAGCGTGTCCCAGGGCGTGCCGTTGACGGACAAACCGTACTTGCCGTCCTGCTGGATCGGCGCGGCAATGATGTCGCCGTTGGCCGAAAAAAGCGTGCCCCAGATGTAGGCGTACTGCTCGTCCCAGGGTTCGCCGTCGACCACCATGGTCCACTCGCCGTCGGTCTGGGCCAGGACCGTCAGGCGGCCATCGGGCGAAAACCGGGGATACCAAACCTTGTCAAAGGTCGCTTCCCAGACTTCGCCGTTGACCGCCACGGAAAACGCGGGATCCGGCAGGGCTGCGACCATGGCCACGTGTTCGCCGTCGGGCGAGACGTGGGGTTCCTCCAACCATTCGTATTCACGGGAGCATTGCCGCATATCGTCGAGAACGACGCGGGCGCCCGGCGTGAAATCCCAGGACTGCGCGAAGGACATATCGACCTCCTTGACGGGTGGAAGGCACGCAGGGCAGGCGTCCGGGATCGCACGCCCTGGCTAGGGAAACGGACAGTTTGTGAACTCCCGCACGTTAGTCACGATTTGCCGATGAAGTCAAGGGGGGGTATTTTTTAAATACATCCAGTAAAACTGCGGGATATGACGCTCTAAGGTAGGAAATTCCACCATGCAGAGACCGGGATTACTCTCCTTCTCCGATCAATTTGGTGCGGTCTTGGCCGCCAACCTGTTTCTGGTGTTTCTGGTGGCCAGCGCTTTTCAGGCGGCCTGGGCTGCCGCCCCCGAACCCTGGCAGCCGCCGGCCCGGCCCGAGGCCGCGCCCCTGCCGCGTTCGGCCCGGCTCGGGGTCAGCGAGGACAGCCTGCCGGCGGCGCGGGCCGTCAAAACCCCGGCCGGGGCCAGCGAGGCCATGCGCGAACTGGTCCTTGGCGTGTCCGAGGTCCTGGCCGGCAACCATCGCCAGGGCGCGGCCCGGCTGGCGGCGGTCCTGCCCAAGGCCGGGGACCAGGCCGACGTGGCCGCCTATTACCAGGGCCTTGGCCTCTATCTGGCCGACGACGCCCCGGCCGCCCTGGCCGCCCTGGACGGGTTGAGCGCCCACGCGGCCAATTCCTTTTTGGGCCGCGACGCCCTGTATCTGGCCATGGAAAGTGCGGCCCGGGCCGGCCGCCACGACCGGACCCTGGCCCTGGCCGAGGCCTGGCTGGCCGACGCCGAGCCGTCGCTGGCCCCGGAAGTCTGGCTGCGGGCGGCCGCGGCTGCGGCCAATCTGGGGGAGCGGCAAAAATCCCAGGATTTTTTGCGCCATCTGGTCCTGACCTTTCCGGTTTCCAAATCCGCCGCAGCCGGCACGGCCCTGGCCCGGCGGCTGTTGGCCGAACCGGGCGGGGCCGGCGGCTTTGATCCCGACGCCCCGGACACGGTGTTGCTTCTGGCCGAGGCGCTGGTGGAGAAGGGCGGGGCCGAGGCCGCCCTGACGCTGCTTGACGGCCGTACCGGCTGGAGTCCGGCCCAGGCCGCCCGGGCCGACTATGTCCGGGGCAAGGCGCTCTATCGTCTGCGCCGGCCCAAGGCTGCGTTTGACGCCTTTGCCAAGGCCATTCCCGTTGACCCCGCCGCCTCCCTGGCCGGCTGGGCCCGCTACCATCAGGCCCGCTGCCTGTGGCGCTCCCTTGAACCGGAGGATGGCGGGCGCATGGAGGCGCTGTTGCGCGAGGTGTTGGCCGGGCCTGGGCGCGACGATCCCCTGCGTGAGGCGGCGGCCCGGCATCTGGCCTTGCTGTTGGCTGAACGGGGTCGTTTTGCCGAGGCCCTGGAAGCGGCCGGGCAGCTCAAAGGCCTGGCCGTCGGCCCTGATCTGGCCGCCCAGGGAGCCTCGCTCACCGCCCTTTTGCGCTATGTCGTCGGGGATTTTGCCGGGGCCGAAGCGGATCTGGCCGCCTTTGCCGGGCGGTTTCCCGAGGACGACTGGGCGGACGGGGCGCGCTACTGGCGCGGGCGCGCCCTGGTCGGGCTGGGGCGTTCCCAGGAGGCGGCCACCGCCTGGATGGAGGTGGCTGCGGCCCGTCCGAACACCTATTACGGCGGACGGGCGGCGGCAGCCCTGTCCGGGGCCGGGGATGTGGGAGAGCGGGTGGTGGCCTCGTCGCCGACCACCCCGCCCCGCTGTCCGGACGCGGCCGCGCCGCCGTCGCCGGCCGTTGCCGCCGCCTTGGGCAAGGCTTACGCCCTGTCCGACGCCGGGTTGCCGGCCCTGGCCGAGATGGCGCTGGAATTTGCCGCCAAGGCCGCCCCGGACCGGGCCGATCTGGCCATGGCCCATATCCGCGCGGCCATGGAGTCCGGGCGGCGCACGGCGGCCATGCGCACGGCCTGGCGCACCTTCGGGGCCTGCCTGCTGCGCGGCACGCCGGCCGAGTTGGGGCCGCTGCGCGACGCCCTCTATCCCCGGGCCTACAGCGGCGATGTGACGGCCGCCCTGGCCGGATCGGGCATTGACCCGGACATCATCTATTCGCTGATCCGCCAGGAGAGTTTTTTCGATCCCAAGGCCGTGTCCGGGGCCGGCGCGGTGGGGCTTATGCAGCTTATGCCGGAGACGGCCAAGGCCATGGGCAAGAAGATCGGCATCCGGCCCAACCGGGCGGATCTGTTCAATCCGGTGATCAATATCCGGCTCGGGGTGGCTTTTTTCCGGGAGCGGCTGGGCCAGGAGGGGACGCTCCCGGCCACGCTTGCCTCCTACAATGCCGGGCAAAACCGGGTGGCGGTGTGGAACGCCGGCTTCGGGCGGCTTGGCGAGGAGCTTTTTACGGAATTTATTCCCTACACCGAAACCCGGGACTACGTGCGCCGCATCACCACCAACGCCATGCTCTACAAGCGGCTCTATCCCGGTGGAAAATAAGCCGGGACGCCTGTCGCGCGTCCCGGCCGACTCGTTTCACGCCTCAAGAAGCGGGTTTCTGCGGTGTGCCTCCCGGTCGCTGCCGCTGGCTGATACTCCGGTCGGTTGTGGACCGGAAGCAGCCCGGGCAGAGGGATCACTGCGGCTTGGGCGGCCCAGCTGCGCCCGCCGGAAACCCGCCTGATGCGGCCTGTCGGCGGAGCAGACGGGGGCCGACGATTCGAAGCCCGGGCTAGGACGTCTGCCGGTAGACCTCGCGCTCGTCGTGTTCCGCCGGTTCGAGATCGAGCACTTCCTCGCCGCCGACATAGGGCATGAAGATGGGGTTTTCCACGGCCTTGAGCAGGTTGCTGATGGCCCCTTTGAGGCGGTTGATATTCTCGACGATGAGATTGACGTACTGCATCTTTTTTTCGACCTCCATGCGCTCAATGGTCAGGCCGATCAGATGGCGCATGGCCGCCGGGGCCAGATTGGGCCAGGGACCGGGGACGAGCTGGATGGCCTCGGCGATCAGCCCGGTGCCGATCTCGTCTTCGTGGTCGAGAAAGTCCTCGTAGTCTTCAAGGATCAGTTCCGCGCCGTTCTTCATGATGGCCAGCACGTTGTTGCCGACGTGGGCCATGCCGCCGGCCGCCTTGGCCAGGGTGTCGCGGCCCAGTTCCAGGCGGCGTCCCACGGTCAGCGACACCACCCGGGCGCAGTCAGCCAGGAAGTCGGTCTCATAGCGGTCGAAAAACCGGGTCTTGCGGGAATAGAGCATCATGAGGCCAAAGGCCTTGCCGGCCGGCTCGCGCAGGAAAAAGGACAGCCGGCAGCGGTAGCCTTCGAGATAGGGCACGCAGTCGATGGACTCGCCGCCGCGCTCCGGGCCAAGCAGGTTGTTGGACACCACAAAAAGGGTCTTGGGATTGTTGACCGAGCGCATGACCGGATGGTGGGGCAGCGTCTCTTCCATGAACTTGACGAAAATCGGGGTGGCCCGGCCGGTGTGGGTGTTGGCCGCGATATTGACCCAGTTGCCGTCCTCGTCGCGCAGGCGGCACACGTACAGGTCCCCTTTGAGTTCCTTGAGCATGACTTCGGCGCTTTGCTCAAGAATTTCACCGGCAGTCTGGAAATCCTGGCCGGCGTTTATCAGCTCGTAGAGGATCTCAAGCATGAGCTTGGCTTTTTCGTGGGCTTTTTTGAGCAGCCCATAGCGGTGCTCAAGCTGGGAAAAGCCCGGGTTGGCCCGGCGCAGGCCCTCGATCTTCGAGGCCTTGAGCACGTCGAGTTCGCGGCGAAAGGCGGTCAGCGAGGTGAGAAGCGACTCCCAGTCCGCAACCGGCCGGTCCGGGTCGCCCAAGGACGGCATGATGGGCAAAACGTCCAGGGAGGTCTTGATGGAGTGCATGAGGTCGGTGATGGCCACCCGCACGGCTTCCGGGGCGGAACCGATAATATTGAGCAGTCGCTCGCGGGGATCGCAGCCCATGAGCTGGAGGGGCGTGGCCAGATAGCAGGAATCCGCTTTGAGGGTCATGACGCTTCCTTGAGGATTTGGCGCGCGGGGCACGCCTTGTGCCCGTATATCGCGTCCAGGGCCTCCTTGTCACCCTGCCTGCATTCGGCGTCAGAAGGCGACAGTCTCAAAGCGCATGGTTTCGAGATCGATAATAAGGGCCTTGCCGACCAACGCGGCGGGGCGGCCGGCCAGCAGGCGGATGGCCTCGGCGGCCTCAAGCGCGGCCACGGCCATGACCGCCGGCGACGGACAGCCCAGCACGTCCTCGGCTGCCTTCCCGCTGCCCCCGCCAAACAAATCAGCCGGGGAAGGACCGCCCGGCAACACCGTGGCCACAATGGCGGTGTAGCCGGCCACGGCCCCGGTGACGAGGGGGATGCCAAGCCCGGCGGCAGCGGCGGTCAGGGCCGGACGGTCGACCAGACCGCCCAGGGCGTCCACGGCCACCTGCGCCCCGGCAAGGAGCGCCTCCATGCCGGCCCGGTCGAGAAACTGGTTGTGCGCGACACATTCCACGGACGGGTTGACGGCAGCGGCCCGCTCGGCGGCAAGCTCGGCCTTGGGCCGGCCAAGGGCGTCCAGGCGCGAGAGCAGCTGGCGGTTGAGGTTGGTTTCCTCGAACACGTCGCCGTCAGCGGCGTGAATGCATCCCACCCCGGCCCGCACGAGATTTTCCAGCACCCCGCCGCCCAGACCGCCAAGGCCGACCAGGGCCGCCTTGGAGGCCAGCAGCCGGGCCTGCTCGGCCATGGAAAAGGCCGTCAGGTTGCGGGCGTAGCGCAGGGGGCAGATGCCGCCGGAAAGGGCCGCGATCTCCACCCGGCGCGGGGCCAGGGCAAAGTCCCGGGCCAGCCCGGCCACGGCCGGGGCGTCGAGGAACCAGCCGGGGCGGCCGTCAGGATAGGGCCGCTGGCAACTGGCCTTGCGCAAAGCGGCAAGGAGCGCGGTGTCGGGCATGGCGTCCGGCCTTGGCTCAGCCCCCGGTGATGGGCGGCACGAAAGACACGACGTCGCCCGGGGAAAGCGGGGTTTCCAGGGTGGCGGGATTGCCGTTTACCAGGACGGCGCCCAGGGCCTCGCCTTCGATGCCCAGACGGTCGGCCAGTTCTCCGGCGGTTTCACCGGGGCCGACCGAGGCCACGCCCCCGGGAGGGGCATAGGGGGCCAGGGTCGCCAGGGCACGGATAGTGACGGTATCGCTCACGCTTCGCCCTCCGGGGCTTCGGTCCAGCGGGACAGGGCGGCAACGATCTTTTGCGCCTGGTCGCGGCTGGAGATGGCAAATTTGGACTGCACGCGGTAGGTATCGCCGGATTTCTTGTACCGGCGGATGGCGTAGCGGTCGGGACTGTAGGCATCCTTTTTGGGGTCCCACTGGACAAAGCGGAAAATGATGGTGGTCCAGGCCCCGCGGGTGAGGATGACCTTGTCGAGCTCTTTGGTCAGCTCGACGCCGTCTTCCTCGTAATTCACAGTCAAATCATCAATAGTTTCGGCCACGTCGCACCTCGGTTAAGGGTTTTCAGACTGATGTTGCAGTTGGGAATCACGTTCGCGGCGACGTTCCTGGAGCCGGGCTTCGCGCCGCGCTGCGGCCTCGCGGTTGCGGCGGCGGTCGGACTCCGTCTCAAGGATCAGCGGCGGAACGGCCTGGGGCCGGCGTTCGGCGTCCAGAGCCACGTAGGTCAGGTAGGCCGAACCGGCGTGGCGGGTCTCGCCGGTGATGGGATTTTCACACTCCACCCGCACGCCCACTTCCATGGAGGTCGCGCCCACGAGGTTGACGGCGGCCATGAAGGTGACAACCTCGCCGATATAGGCGGGTTTCAAGAAATCCATGCGGTCGATGGAGGCGGTGACCACGGCCGAGCGGGCATGGCGTATGGCGCAGATGCCGCCGGCGGTGTCGATATATTTGAGGATGACGCCGCCGTGGACGTTGCCGGCGGGGTTGGCGTCAGACGGCAACATGCGCTGGGGCATGACCACCAGGCTGGCGGAAACGGGCTTTGGGTCCAAGGAGCGTTTTTCCGGCGGGCTCATTTGGCGGTGTACCCCTTTTCCTTCATGCATTCGTCAATGATTTCCTGCTGTCGATCCTCGGCTTCGCCGGCGGATTTGATAAGCGCCGTGGAAACAAGCGCCCGGGATTGGCATTGGCTGTAGTCGATATCGACCGTTTCCTGCGGCACATTGTCGGCCGTGGGTCCGGTGCTGGCGCAGCCCAAGGCCAGGGCGCTCAGGGCCAGCGAGGCAGCGACGGCGAAGTGTCGTAGCATGGGAAAAGCCTCCTTGGGGGCCAAATGGCGTACGGGCCGGGATGGCCGCACAAAATCCTTAGCGTCCTGGGGGGGGTGGGGTCAATGCGGGGGGGGGCCTGACAGGTAAAATGCTGTCTCCATCTGTCCCTGGACCTGCCTGTCCCTTTTCCGTACAGCATAAAGCAGTATGATCACGTTTCCCGACTTCCGTTTCCCGCCCCACAACCCCCCGACCCGCCACGCGGCAAAGGATTCCGCCATGCCCCTCTTGCGTCACGTCGCTTTCGCCCTCCTGCTCGGGGCCTTGCTTGTCCCGGCCCAGGCGTCGCGCGCCTGTACCAGTTTTCGCCTCAAAACCACGGACGGCGACGTTTTTTACGCCCGGACCATGGAATACGCCCAGGACCTCGGCTCCAAGGTGGCCATAATCCCCAAGGGAACGAGCTTTGTCGGCACCCTGCCCGACGGCACCTCCAAGGGCCTGCCCTTCACCGCCAAATACGGCTTCGTCGGCATGAACGCCCTTGGCATCAACAACCTAAGCGACGGCATGAATGAAAAGGGCCTGGTGGTCGGCGGCCTGCTCTTCCCGGGCTATGCCGGCTACGAGCCGTATTCGCCCGACACCGCCGGCAACACCATTGCCCAGTTTGAAATGGTCAACTGGCTGCTCTCCCAGTGCGCCACCGTCGCGGACGTGCGCCGCGACATCGGCAAGGTGCGCGTGTGCCAGGGACCGACCACCTTAAACGGCGTGACCGCCGGCTCCCTGCCCCTGCACTTCACCGTCCACGACGCCACCGGGGACAGCATCGTTTTGGAGTACATGGACGGCAAGGTGCGCATCCATGACAATCCGATTGGCGTACTCACCAACTCCCCGGATTTCACCTGGATGCTCACGTTTTTAAGCAACACCGTCAATCTCTCGGCCGTAAATGTCCCGGCCCTGGATCTGGCCGGCTACGTCGTGCGCCAGACCGGCCAGGGGTCGGGGATGCTCGGGTTGCCCGGCGACTTCACCCCGCCCAGCCGCTTCGTGCGCATGGTGGCGCTGACCCAGTCCGCCCTGCCCGTCACCGGGCCTGACGCCGGGCTGGCCCTGGCCATGACGATTATCGGCAACGTGGACATCCCCAAGGGCGCTGTGCGCGAAAAGGACGCCGCCGAGACGATGTTCGACGTCACCCAGTGGGTCGCCGTGGCCGACGTGGCCCGGAGCCGCTACTACTACCACACCGACACGGACAGAAACTGGCACTATGTCGACGTCAAGCAGGCCCTGGCCGCCGCCGGCAGCGCCATACAGACCGTGCCCATCAACGTCGCGCCGGCCTACCCCGACGCCACGGCCACGGCCACGCCGTACAAGTAGCCAGAACCGGGGTCGGGATCAGGGACAGTCTGGCCCGGTCTCGACCCCGGAAAAACAAAAAAGTTTCCAAAAGAAATAGTTGTCACAACACCGACCTTGACGTTCGGCCCCGACCCCGCGTATCCGGCGTGCTTTCCCAAGCACCGTCCAACCCGGCCCGATTCGGCGGCAGGTCATGACCACACCCCCAAACACCCGCTTTTTTTCCTTCGAATTCGTCAGTCTGTGTCTGCTGATATTTTTATCATATTGCAATATTTCAGTCTTTTACAGCCTGTACGTCTATTTTGAGACCCTTGGCATCCCCCAGTCCTGGCGCGGCCTTTTGATCGGCGCGTCCTCCCTGGCCACCATGGCCACCTACCTGACCGTCAGCCCCTTTCTGACCACGCGAAACGCGGCCAAGGCGGCGGCCCTGGGCATTGTGGTGCTGCTTGGTTGCGGGGGGGCGTATCTGACGGCCGCCTCGCCGGCGGCGCTCTTGGCCGTGCGGCTGGCCAACGGCCTGGGGGTGGCCCTGGTCTCGGCCGGGGCCATGACGCTCCTTGTGGCCATCATTCCCCCGACCCGCAGCGGGCAGGCCTTTGGCGTCTATTCCGTGGCCATGCTCTTGCCCTACTCGGCCATGCCGCCGCTTTTCGACTGGCTCTCGCCGGCCCATCTCGGCTATCCCGAGGGCTATGCCCTGGTGGCCCTGGCCCTGGCTCCGGCCCTGGTGGTCCTGGCGCTCATGAGCCGACGCAGCCGGGGCCGGGAGCATGCCCATGGGGCGCGGCCGAGTCTGGCCGCCATGGCCAAAAATGCCCGCAAGCGCCCGGTGGCCCAGCTGCTTGTGGTCAACGCCATGTATTACCTGAGTTTTGCTTCGCTTTTTTTTCTGGCCAAGAGCCTGTTCCAGGCCCGGGGGCTGGCCGGGGTGGGCCTCTTTTTTTCCATCCAGACCGGCTGCATGATCGCGCTGCGCGTCTTTGCCAACCGCATCTTCGACGTGGTGCCGAAAATCCAGCTCATCCGCTTTTGCTATGTTGTTACCGGCGCGACCTTTCTGCTGCTCTACGCCAGCCACACCCAGGGGCTGGCCTATCTGGCGGCGGTGCTCCTCGGCTGCGGCATGGGGGTCGGGTCGCCGTCGCTCAACGCCTTCATGTACGACCTGTCCGAACCGGCGTTTAAGGGCTTAAACGCCAACCTCATGATGCTGTCGCTGCAAGGCGGCAGCTTCCTCGGCCCGATTCTCGGCGGCGCGGCCGTGGCTGCCTACGGCTACGACGGGTTCCTGCTGGTCGGGGCAGTGGCCAGCTTCGCCGGCACGGCCCTGAGCCTGGGCCTGGGGACGGGGAAAGAGGAAGAGGGCCTCCGGCGGCCGGGGGCCTGAGGCCCCCGGACCCCCCAAAGGGGTAAAGGGGGGCGGCGTTGCCGCGACGCTTGAAGAACTTCTCCCGGCCACCGGAACAAAACGGTGGTTCCCGTCAAGCCTCTGCCTGGGCTGCTTCCGGTCCACAACCGACCGGATGATCAGCCAGCCCCAAGAACCCCCTAAAAAACTTCTTCAGTTGCAGGGGTCCGGGGGGATCATCCCCCCGGCCGCCGGAGGCATCTTCTCTCTTCTCAACTCTTCTCTCACCCCAACTACCCAGCCACCAGCTTCACCAGGGCGCTGATGGCTCCGGGCCAGACCGTGTCGATGGTCATCACTGCGGTCAGAACGATCAGGCCGGCCACCGTCACCCAGGCCACGGCGTTAAAGATCGGCCCGTTGACGAATTTGCCCATGAGCCGCTTGTTGTTGATCAAGAGCAGCATGAGGATCAGGACAAAGGGCAGCATCACGCCGTTGACCACCTGGGACACGTACATGACGAACATGAGCGGCATGCCGGGGATGAGGATGGTGGCCGCGCCGATGACCACGCTGATGGTAAAGAGCCAGAAGAATTCCGGGGCGCGGCGGAAATCCTTGTCGATGCCCAGTTCCCAGCCCATGGCCTCGCAGATGTAATAGGCCGTGGACAGCGGCAGGATGCCGGCGGCAAAGAGCGAGGCGTTGATGAGTCCCACGCCAAAAAGCCAGGAGGCGTATTTCCCGACCAGCGGTTCAAGGGCCATGGCCGCGTCGGCCGCCGTCTCGATGGGCAGGCCCTGGCGGTGGATGGAGGCGGCGCAGGCCACCACGATAAAAAGGGCCACGATGACGGCCAGGACGCAGCCGATGATGACGTCGAGCCGGGTAAAGCCGTAGTTCTCGGCCGTGATGCCTTTCTCGACCACCGCCGCCTGCTGGTAGAACTGCATCCAGGGGGCAATGGTGGTGCCAATGAGCGCGATCATCATGGCCACATAGTCGCCGTCGGCCCGAAAGGTCGGGGTGACGGCGGCCCGGGCCACCTCGCCCCAGGGCACGTCGGCCGAGAGCGCGGCCAGGGGATAGACCAGATAGACCACGCAGACGATCAAAAAGACCCGCTCCACAATGCGATACGAGCCTTTGACGATGAGCAGCCAGACCAGGGCCGCGGCCAGGGGCACGGACAGGTACTTGGTGACGCCGAAAAGCTCGAGTCCGGCGGCGATGCCGGCGAATTCCGAAATGGTGTTGCCGAGGTTGGTCAGAAACAGCGCAATCATGATGTAAAACGTGGTGCGCAGCCCGAACGACTCGCGGATGAGGTCGGACAGGCCCTTGCCGGTCACCGCGCCCATGCGGGCGCACATCTCCTGGATGACCACCAGGGAGACCGTGGTGGGAATGAGCATCCACAGCAGGGAATAGCCGTAGCGCGCCCCGGCCAGGGAATAGGTGGTGATGCCGCCGGCGTCGTTGTCCACGTTGGCGGTGATGATGCCGGGACCGAGCAGGGCGAAAAAGAGCAGGATATTTTTGCGCGAGAACTTTTTGAAAAACGGCATGACAGACCTCAACGTCTAATGGGCGGCGAACCGCGTGCGGGTGACGGATTCGGGCAGAAAGCGTTCGATGACCGCATCCGCCTGCACGATGCCGACCATATGCCCGTCATCAAGCACCGGCACGGCCAACAAATTGTACTTGGAAATGATGTCCATGACCTTCCCCGGCGTGTCCTCGACGCCAACGGCTTTGAGGCCCACGGTCATGATCTCGGCCACCGGGGTCTTGGGCGGGGACAGGAGCAACCGCTTGAGCGTCACCACCCCAAGAGGCGTCTCGTCGGCCCGGATCACGTAGACGTAGTAGACGTTTTCGATCTCGGCCCCGACCAGGCGGATGTAGTTGAGCGCCTCTTCGGCGGTCATGGCCGGGGGCACGAAGGCGAACATGTTGTTCATGAGGCCGCCGGCCGTATCCTCCTCGTGCTCGAGCAGTTCCTGGACCATCTCCGCATCTTCGGTGTCCATGAGGCCAAGGAGTTCCCGGACCTTTTCCTCGGGCAGATCGGCCAGCAGATCGGCGGCTTCGTCCGGCTCCATCTCTTCGAGGATGTCGGAGGCCATCTCGCTGTCGAGCTGGCTGATCACCCGGCCGCCCACCTCGGGATCGAGTTCGCCGATGGCCTCGCCCACGGTTTCCGGGTCGAGCGCCCCGATGACCGTGCCGGCTTCCTTGTGGGGCAGCTGGGCCAGGATCTCGGCGATGTCGGCCGGGTGCATGTCGGTTAGGCGTTCCCGGGCCACGGTCAGCGTCAGCTTGTCGGCGTTGGGATCGAGCTGGGCCACGAAACGCCAGTCGATTTCCCGGGTGGGCAGGGTCACCCCCAGGCTCTTGGCCAGCCAGTTCCAGAAGCGCAGCTGGCCCAGACGCCGGGCCATGCCCCGGATGCCGACGTCCACGGCCTCGATAAAAAGGCTTTTTCCCCGGGAATGCAGCTTGAGGTCGTTGACCCGCACCACCTTGGCCCCGTCCACGTCCACGATCTGGCGGTCGAGGATGTCGCGGCGAAGCCTGATGTCGGTGATAGCGCCGGTTTCCTCGTCCTCGGTCCAGGACGTGTCGCTGTCGGCCTCGCCGGAAAGATCGGCCGAGACGATCACCGGGGTGAACAGATTGACGCAGCTCCAGGGCACAAAGCGCCGCCGGCCGCCGCTGCGGATGAAAAGCCCGGACACCACGGGCAGGGTCTTGCCGGGCACCAGCCCAAGATCGGTGAGCCGGCCGAGTTCGACCCCTGAAGGGTCGATGACCGGACGGCCGAGCACCGCGCTGACATAGAGTTCGTTCATGACCAAGCCTCCCCCCGGGCGACGGGCGCGGCCCAGGGCCGCCCCGCAAATCGCCAGGGTTTGCACCGGCGGACGACAGACAATCCACCGCTGCGACCAGACGCAAAGGGACAGAGAACGCTGTGCGGCCAAGGCCGCGTCACGGCCCTACGACGAGGGCAGGGGGCTGGCTGAGGGAGGTTCCTGGGCTGTGCCGGAGGTGGCGGCGCACAGCCGGCGCGAGACAGGGAAAAGTACGGCCGCCCCGGGCCGGATGCCGGCACGGGGGGAAAGCCCTGAGGCGAAATTTTCAGACCCGATGAAAAAGGTGTTCATCTGGCGCCTCCTTGTGCCGCCGCCTGCCGGCGGCGACCCTGGCGCACCCGGATGGGGCGGCAGCGGCGCGGTGGACGGCAGGAAGCGTTATCGCGTAACGGTCAGCGGATAAACGTGCGGGAAAAAGCAACTACTACTGTACGGCTCGTCCATTATTTCCTCAAAAGGTTCCATAGTTTGAGAGGGTGTGTATGCCTGGCCGGCCGTCTTGTCAACGCTTGCGGCATCGCCAATGGAACCGGGCTGTTGCCGGAACGGCCGGGCTGTCGTATGCAGAGAGAAGATTGCCCTTAAACGGAGGCGCCCTCCATGGCCGACGACGCCACGCACCAATACCTGACCTTTACCCTGTGCGGCGAACACTTCGCCCTGCCCTCGCTGCTCGTGTCCGAGGTCCTGGACATGCCCCCGATGACCGTGGTGCCCCTGGCCCCTGGCCATCTGCGCGGTGTGGTCAACCTGCGCGGCAACGCCGCCACCGTGGTGGATCTGGGCTGCAAGCTCGAGCTGGAGTTCGGTTCGAAGGCTCCCACCTGCCTGATCATCGTCGAACGCGACTACGACGGCGACACCCTGGCCGTGGCCGCCCTGGCCGACGCCGTCCATGAGGTGGTGGAAATCGCCGACGCCGACATCGCCCCGCCCCCGGACATGGGACTGGCCGTGCCCCCCCGGTTCGTGCGCGGCCTGGTCAGCCTGGAAGGCACGTTCACCATCATCCTCGACGCCGACCGCCTCTTCTCTCTGGAAGAGCTATCTGCCGACAGCGGGGAGTTGTAGCGGAGAGAGCAAGCGGGAAGGGAAAGAATGCCGACGGCGGCCGGGGACGGAGGCATTCCCCTTCAGGCCCTGGAGGCAAGGCGGGTTATTTGCGAAGGGCCGGGTGTTCCACGATGATTTCGCCGGCGTGGTAGCGCACGACGGCGTCGCGGGTGTCCTCGGGCACGGCCAGGGTGGCTTCGCCGATGGAAATTTCCACATTGGCCCCGATGCGGCCGGGCACGATGACCCGGCAGCTGCTGAAACGGCGCATGGCGGCGGGGTTGTCCCAGAGTTTCTTGAGCTGCCTTTTGAAGGTCTCCAGGCGTTGCCGGCTCTGCTCCAGGGCCGGGCCGAATTCCTTGGCTGCGTCTTCGCTGCGGCCCATTTCCAGGCGGTAGGTCTCGATATCGAGCAGGGTCTGGCGCATACCGGCCTTGAGATGCTGGTCCTTGTGAATGCGCTCCGGGTCGTAGCCGAGCAGCAGCCGGGTCTGGCTCTGGCCGCCGCCGCCGAGTTGCTCGCCCACGTAGACGGCTTCGCCGCAGTAGGCTTCGCCGCCGACAAGGCGTCCCTTGACGGCCAGTTTCTCGCCGGCAAACAGCCGGCAGTGCATGGAGGAGGCGTCGATCAGGATGTTGTCGCCGGCGTGGAGCACGGCGTTCTCGCAGAATTTGGCCCGCAGGCTCTTGCCGGCCCGAAGCGTGGTCCGGTTGCCGCCCTGGATGCCGCTGTGGCAGGTGATGTTGCCCATGGCCCGGATGCGGGCCGAAACCACCGAGCCTTTGACGGTGACGTTTCGGCCCATGACCATGAAGCCGGGCCGGATGTCGCCGCCGATGAGCACGTCGCCGACCGCCACGATATTGCCGGTATGGAAATCAATGTCGCAGCCGATGGCCAGGGTTTCGCGCACGGTGATGCGGCCGTCGATGAAGGCGACATGGCCGTTGACGCCGGCCAGAAGACGCAGGGGATTGTCGGGATCGACGCGGCAGCCCTCGCCGTGGGGAAAGGTGGTGTTTTCGGAAACAATGGCCCCGGCTGCGCTGGCGGCGTCATCGCCCGGGGGCAGGGGAGTCCATTCGGCCAGGGACTGGCCTGCGGCGACGTTTTGGACGTACCCCAGATCGAATTGGTCAACGCTTCCGTCGTCACGATTTTTCGGGCGCAACCGGCGCTGTTCGAAATCGGGATCGAAATGAAACGTAAGGACATACGGCATGGACGCCCGCCGGTTGTCGAATATTTCGGGGCATACGCCCCATTGTTCGATTCGTAACCAACAGTCGATGTTTACACAACCCCGGGCCGGGCGAAATCGGGCGGCGGCGAACCGGAACACAGGCGTGCGCCCGCGCCCGATTGACGCCTGGGGCCGAATATTTTAGCTTCCCGTACTTTATTATCAGAGCATCAAAGCGCTCCCGCGCGTTCAAACCACGAACCAGGCGAGACCTATGGAAACCCTACGCACTCTCCCGGGCGACGATGTCCGGCAAATTATGTGGCGCTACGCCGACCGCTTCGATCTCCAGATGGCCGTCCAGTCGGCCCGCGGCGTGGCCCGGGGCGTTGTCGCCCGCATGGTGGCCGACGGCGTGCGCCACTCCCATGAATGGACCGAGCAGAAGGACTCGCTGCTCAAAGCCTTTGACGAAGCCGGCATCACCGCCGTGTTTCTCGATCCCCACCAGGGCGGTTTCATCGAAGGCCCGAAAAATATGGCCCTGTCCCTGGTCGCCTTCGAGCTGTCCTGGGTCGATGCCGGCGCAGCCACCTGCTCCCTGGCCAACAATCTGGCCCTGTCGCCCATCCACGAGCGCGGCACCACCGAGCAGCGCGACCATTACATGACCCTGTGCGCCCCGTCCCCGGACCGCGCCCCCTGGCGCGGCGCGTTTGCCCTGACCGAGCCCATTCCCTACGTCGGCGTCGATACCGGCGTCCTGACCGGCAAGGTGCGGGTCGATTCCTGGGAAGAGGGGCAGGAGCCGATCCTGCACGTGGAAAAGCGCGGCCGTTTCATCACCGGCATGGATTTCGCCAACTACGCCACCGCTGCCGTGGACACCGCCGATCCGCGCATCAAGTCCTCCTGCATCATCATCCTGGAAGAAACCGATCCGGGGCTGTTCGACCGCGGCGCGCCGACGCTTAAAATGGTGCACCAGCTGTCCTCCACCCGCGACCCGGTCTTCAACCTCAAGGTGCCGGCCAGCCGCATCATCGGCGGCTACACCGTCAAAGACGGCTGCATCGTCCCCAATTATTCCCATTCCGAAGTCATTGCCGCCGTGTTCCACCGCACCCGCGTGCCGGTGGCGCTCATGACCACGGCCAAGCTCCTCTCGGCCATTGAGCCGGTCATCCGCTACCAGCGCAGCCGCTTCCGCGGCGGCGACGCCTGCGACGCCGGTTCGGCGAAATTCGAACTCGGCCTGCAGCAGAAGCAGGACGCCGTCATCCGTTTGGCCGACGTCTGGGCGGCCGGCGAGGCCGGGGCTTCGCTCGGGTTCGCCACGGCGCGGCTTTTCGACCAGCTCGATCCCACGGAAAAGGCCAAGGATGCGGCCCTGGCCGCCAAAGGCGTGTCTGGAGCCCGGGGCCAGATGACGGCGCTGAAAAAGGTCCAGCCCGAGGCCATCGAATACGTCAATCTGCTCTTTGTTCCCGAGGCCGAACGCGACGCCGCCCGCTTTGCCGCCCTGGACGCCGATCCGGTGGTCAAGTTCCAGGCGCTCGAAGCCGAAGCCGGCGTCTTGTGCCCGGCCTGCAAGCTCTGGAACACCGGGCACGGCGCAACCGTCATGCGCGAGGCCGTGGCCCTTATGGGCGGCTACGGCATCACCGAGGACTGCCCCGGGTTCCTCTTTCACAAGTGGAACGACACCCAGCTCGAAGCCACCTACGAAGGCCCGGAATGCGTCCAGCGCCGCCAGCTCGGCATCACCATGGCCAGCGACATCTTCCAGGCCTATGTCGATAACTACATCGTCGAAATGGACCGCGTGGCCGGGGCCCATCCCGAGACCGGCGCGGCCTCGGTTGCCGCCGGCCTGCGGCTGTGGAAGCAGACCTATGACTTCCTGTGCGCCAACAAGGACGCCGACGGCAAAAAGCTCTACCACAGCAACCGCCAAGCCGTGACCTTCCCCCTGGCCGACGCCCTGTGCCCGCTGATCGCCAGCCGCCTTTTCATCCTCGACGTGCTGGAACTGGCCGCCAAAGGGCCGGAAAATCCCATGGTGGCCGAGGGCCTGGAAGGCTACATGGCCTTTTTTAACGACATCGCCCGGATGCAGGCCGCCCGCGCCGCCGGCGAAGCCTCGCGCGTGTGCTCCGGCCTCGTGCATGGCTACGCCACGCCCGACGCCGATCTGGCCGCCTTTGGCCCGCTTCGCCAGGCGCTCGACAAGTCCCTGGCCGGCCTGGGCCTGGCCCGCGAACGGGCCGGCGCTGCGCTGACCCAGGTGATGATCCCCGAAGCGCTCGATTACCCGATGTAGGGGAGAGGGAAAATCGGGGCGCTGCCCCGAACCCCGCCGGGGGGAATTATTCCCCCCGGCCCCCCTTGCTTGGTATTTTATAAATGGTTCTGGTACTGACGTTACGAAGACCCCTTTAAAAGTTTTTGGGGAAGGTGGG